>QQUK01000203.1 GCA_008501655.1 Calditrichota bacterium | reverse complement strand
ATTCATTAGGAAATGTTTCTTTCTCTTTAACAGAAGAAATTGACCCCATTGGAATCGACTCAAGTAATCTATCAATAGCTGATGTCAATTATGTAAAGTCAGAAGTATTAGGGTTGATCTCTGTAAACTCACCAACTCTGAATCCGGTGAATGTAAGCTTGAATTCGATTGCCGGATTAGCTTCATCATTACCGGGAGATTCAGCAGCGATTACTCCTATGATGTTTACAGTTTTTAACAACTTCCCTACAATAACAGAATTCAGTTCCGTAACTGTTGCCAACGGTGTTGTCAATATAACCGTTACTAATGGTCTTGGAATCGATTTAGATACTGTAATCATTCAGCTGTTTGACCGCCAGTCTTCTACAATTATCTCAAACGATACTATTGTTTCTGCTTTTACAGCTGGTTCACAGGTCGTCCATCCGATTAATTTGAACGGTAGAACAGTTTCTAACCTGTTACGAATAGATGTTGCCGGTCATACCAATGGCGGAGTTGTTGACAGTTTTTCAACAAGATATCTGGCGACTGAAGCTTCTTTCGGTTCACCTTTTGAAGTATCTTCTGCTGTTGCACAAGTACCTTCATTTAGTGATGTTGACTTGTCTGACAATATAGGGATTGATGTCGACGCCGGTGAACAGATTGACTCGGCAAGTTTAAGCTCGGGAACTTTGAGCTTAATAATTACAAACTTTACAGCGCTGAATGCCACATTAGATATTTCACTGCCTGGCCTTAGAAATAGTGGTGTCCCGTATACAATTACTCAACCGATTACAGCCGGTCAGACCGTTAACCTGAACAATGCATTATCTGGTTATACTATAGTTCCGCAGGGTGATTCACTACCATTTAATGTTACGATGTCAATCCCCGGCTCTGGTTCTTCACTGATTCCGGTAAACATGAATGACTCATTTGCTGTTGATGCATCTATATCTAATCTGAACTTTGCATCTGTTTCAGGGATTCTGCCTTCAACCGAGGTTACCGTTAACACCCCTAATCAGACTCTTGATATACCTGACGGTTTTAATAATATCAGCTTTGTTTCTGCATTACTTACTTTGACCGTTGAAAACGGTGTTGATCTCCCGGGTAATTTAATCTGTACGTTATATGCTGATAATGGAAATCAATTAGAAGTAACAGGACTTATAGATGCCCGCGGTACTGAACTGAGTAAAATTTCTACGATTACAAATGCTGATGTTGCTGATTTCTTAAACCCACTCCCGGAACTTATATCAATCAACGGAACAATATCGTTCGGTGATTCTTCTCCTCATACTATTACTGCAACTGATTCTGTGTTTGCATCAGTATCTATATATGCACCGCTTCATGTCAAAGTCGACAATGCTACTATTAATGACCTTGATATTGAACGGGAAGAGATTGAACAAAATGATATAGATAAAATTACGGATCATTTTAAAGAAGGCCGTTTTATTTATACGGTTCAAAGCCATCTTCCTCTTGGAGTCACAGCAATCATCACAATGGGACCTGACTCAGCAGCTCTTTATACAAATCCTGCACTGGTTTTAGATACTTTCTATGCTTCCCCGGCTCCTGTCGATCCACTTACAGGTATTACTAATTCGGTCTATGAAACTATCGGAGAAATATATATAGATTCGACAGATATTGAAATTTTGAAAAATGAAATACTCTTTATTCGTCCAATTCTGATTCTCAATAGTTCCGATACAGCAGGTGTATTACTGACCGGAAATGACTACTTCACTATCCAAGGTCGGGTCGAAGTTGACTATACCATAGATGGTGACTTTTAAGGAGACAATGATGTTTATATATTCAATAGCTCAAGAAAAATTGACATTACATCCAGCCGTTACATGGATTGCTCTCCCCTTGTTATTTACCGCGGTGATCTTCATGCTCAGCGGAGATGTACTGGCAAAAGGTAATTCATCAGCACGTGCTGTTGCATTAGGCTCAGCTTATACATCGCTTGCTACCGGTATCGATGCTGCCCGTTTTAATCCTGCTAATCTTGGATTAGAATCTCATCAGCAGAACGGTATTGAACTTGTCGGTGTCGGTGCAAATGTAAACAATAACTCTTTTACACTTGATGATTACAACAAATATACCGGAGCATACCTTACAGATGGTGACAAGGATTACATCTTAAGTAAAATCCCAAACGAAGGATTTAAGCTATCTATGGATGCAGAAGCTGCTGCTGTTGGTTTGTCTATCGGAAGTTTTGCATTCAGTTCAAACGGTGCTGCTATAGCAGATATAAATATGAGTAAAGACCTGATGAATCTGATATTAAACGGAAATACGTTTGCTGACACTATAGATATCACCGGTTCATATTCAGCCGGATATGCGTATGCATCCTTTGGTGTCTCCTATGGTACTCTTCTTTATTCACAGGGAAGCCGCCAGTTATCAGTTGGTGCTACTTACAACTATCTCAAGGGATTTGGATATGAAGAAGTTGTTTCTTTACAGGGTATGGCTGCAACATTTGCAACCGGATTTGAAGGAAATGGTGAAGCAATAATCAGAACTGCGAGTGGCGGTTCAGGCTATGCGATAGATTTAGGCAGTTCACTGCAGCTGACTAAAAATTATACTGTAGGTGCTGTAATCAAAAACTTTGTCTCAGGTATCACCTGGACAGATGAGACAGAAGAACATGGGTATCTTTTTGACTTTGATACTATGACTGTTGATAATATGGGTGAAGATTATGTTACATCCGAAGATTACACAAAAGAAATACCTTCATTCAAATCTTCATTACCATCATCTCTCCAAATAGGGTTTGCTAAAACAGCCGGGAATTTCCTTTGGGCTGTTGACTGGGAACAAGGGTTCTCATCAAAGACCGGAGTTTCTACAGAACCAAGAATTTCTGCGGGAGCTGAGTGGTATGCACTCGGATTTTTACCAATTCGTGCCGGATACGCCACAGGCGGGAAAGAGAACAGTTCGTTCTCATTCGGTTCCGGACTTCATTTTGCATTTTTCTATCTGGATGCTGCTGTTGTAACAGGGAGTTCGTTTTCCGGCAGTTCATCGAAAGGTGCAAACTTTGCTTTAACAACCGGATTAGTATTTTAATTAATCGATACAAGGAGTATTAAGATGCAGCGAACAAATCAAACCAGTACGTTCAGATTCCTGATTATAACAGGCATCTTAGCAATTTTCTTAACGGGGTCAGTTATTGCGATGCCCCCACACCCGTCAATGCTTGAAAAAGCGGAGCAGGCTCAAAAATCAGTACCATATTTTCTTGTAAATCTTGATGAGATGCACAATAAAGGTATTTGCTCCGGTGAAAAGATATTTAATAAAGTTATCAAAGATGCCAAAGATGCAGTTGGTCATAATTCTGCTGTCAGCGGGACATTTAATGTCCTTGCGATACTTGTCGACTTTTCTGATAATATCGCCGTTGTCCCGACAACAGATTTTGATTCTGTATTGTTTGATTCAAATGGAATAACCGTAAGAAATTATTACTCAGATGTGTCTTATGGATCTTTGGATCTGGTAACATTAGACCTTCCCTCTTCACTTGGATGGAATCGTGCACCTCAGACCTACGCATATTATGCTAACAATGCCAATGGTGTTGGTGCTTATCCGCAAAACTCTCAGAAACTCGTTGAAGACTTAGTCGATGCTGTCGATGGTGCTGTTGATTTCTCAAGTTATGATAATGATAACAACAGTTTTGTTGACGTACTTATTGTTATGCACGCCGGTCAAGGTGCCGAAGTATCCGGACTTAATTCTGATATCTGGTCGCATAAATGGGGTATTTCTCCAAAAATGACCAACGATGGTGTTTATGTTTCAAGTTATACTATTCAACCGGAATATATAACTACTCCCGGTGATTTGACAATCGGGGTTATCTCCCATGAATTAGCGCACGGTTTTGGACTTCCAGATTTATATGATACTGACTACAGTTCAAACGGTATCGGCAGATGGGGTATCATGGCGTTTGGCAGTTGGCTTGGACCATCCGGTAAAGGCGGCCGTCCGGCAGCTCCATCAGCCTGGAGTCGCATAGAGATGGGATTTAATACTGCGACCAATGTGGCATCAAATGTAAACGGTCAAATTATCAATGATGTCAAATCATCCGGTCAAATATTCAGACTGTGGACATCTGGTAATATGGGTAATGAGTATTTCTTAATTGAAAACAGACAAAAGACAGGATATGATACATATCTTCCGGGTTCGGGTCTGTTAATCTGGCATATTGATGATGGTAAAAGTTCAAACGAAGATGAATGGTATCCAAGCCTTTCAGCTTCGAATCATTATATGGTAGCCCTTGAACAAGCTGATGGACTTTATGAACTTGAGCATGCTAACGATTACGGCGATGCAAATGATATCTTTCCCGGAAACCTAAATGTTACCGATTTTAACGCTCTTTCAAGCACAACTTCAGATTCCTATACAAGTGGTGGGTCGTTTGTTGCTGTTGAAAACATTTCTTCAAACTCTGGTGTTATAACAGCTGATTTAGTTGTTGCTTTAGCAGCTGGTATTGATGATGAAGATATTGATATTCTTCCGCAAGAATATAGTCTTGCACAGAACTATCCAAACCCGTTTAACCCTGCCACTACAATTGAATACTATTTACCAAGCTCAGGAAAAATTGAGATTGAAGTATACAATATCGCAGGGCAGAAAGTGAAAACATTAGTAGATGGAAATGCTACAGTTGGAACAAACTCTATAGACTGGGACGGTACCGACGAAACCGGTTCAGAAGTAGCTTCAGGTATGTACTTTTACCGATTACAGGCACCATCTTATACAATGACTAAGAAGATGACATTATTACGATAATCTTGCTTTACTCCTTGTAACGAAAAACCCCAAAAAGAAATTTTTGGGGTTTTTTTATCATCTACTCTGGATACTGTAATTCATGTTCTGAGACATGAGCATTGTTCCGCTGTGATTTTTTGTACTTTGTATGGCACGTTTTACAGCGTTTTGGGTCATCCATGAATCCTTGCTCAGAAAAATACTCCTGAGCCTGAATAGTAAAAACGAATTCCTCGTTACATTCAGAACAGATTAAGAATCTCGGTTCAAAACCGTTATTCATTAATCCCCCTCTCTTCATTTTTTGACTAACCTCCCTGTTAGTCAATTAGGCCGGTTGAAATTACACTTATATGTTAGCAAAACCTCACATATGAGTCAACTAAAAAATCAATACGGATTACATTCACAATAAGGGCCGGAATTAAAGGAATAATCGACTAATGCGACTAAGTCTGAGATATTGACCAAACCGTTGCAGTCAAAATCTGCAGCTAATACAATCGGTTGAGGAGAATCACCGCCACCAAAACTATAATTTACAAAACTCACAATATCAGCAATATCGATCGAACCGCTGAAATCGACATCTCCTCTCTGTAGTGCTATGACAGCATACATCGTATCGATGACATAGACCGAAGTATCTCCCCATGATTCAGTTTTAAACTGGAGTTCAGAAACACCTGATAAAGAAGTCCCCTGAGGAGGACTTACATTGATTGAAACGATAGTACTGTCTCCGGAATTCAAAGCAAAATTTACTGTATCTATAGGCAGCCATCCCTGATCATCCCAATAAATAACCCGGAAGATATCACCAATGATAGCTGTATTATTAACCTGAATATCGAAGATTTTACTACTTCCGGAATAGACGGAAGAATCTTCAGTGAGGATTTTTGAGGAAACCTCGTACGGCAAAATTATATTTGCTGAATAAGTAAATAAAACACCGGCCGAAAACTCAGAAACATTTACTCCTGCAAGTGTGACTGAGTTGTAACTTTCAAAGTTTTCAATAATGATTTCTCCGTTATAACTCACCGGAGAAAGGTCAATATATTCAATGTCATGTGTATTTATGCCGGATGATTTAATGACATAAGCTTTCCATTCTCTGCTATCGGAACCGTTAAATGTAACACGAAGCTTGCCTATCTCAGAACCGGGATAAAAAGTAATATAACTATCACCATACCCACTGATATTTGTTGCAGAATTCTGGATGCTGACAGGATATGTTGAGTATGTTGCAGCGATACTTATCTCAGGATATGACGATGCTTCTTCATAATGCAGCCCATCATCCCGTGACCCGGTGATATAATTCCAACTTGTAAAATCAGCATTCGCTGAATCC
>QQUK01000347.1 GCA_008501655.1 Calditrichota bacterium | reverse complement strand
GAACCGTTTCAAAGTAAAGAGGAACTCCAAAGGTATGTAAACACTGGTGAAGGAGATATTCCGATAGCGTTGGATGAAACTTTGCGGGAGATTGAACCTGACGAATTGAATAAATACAAAGTATGCGCTGCTGTCGTTTTAAAACCGGCTCTATTGGGGTATGCCAATGCAATCCAATTTGCTAAAACTGCTCTTTCGTATAATATGAAACCGGTAATCTCTTCATCATTTGAATCATCTATTGGTACATATATCTTAGCTTCTATTGCTGCTGTTATTGATGACTCGATACCGGTCGGACTTGAGACAATCAGCTGGTTTGCTTCAGACATAATTGATGACCCATTGTTTATAGAAAATAGTACTATCTCACTTGATATGTATACATCAATCTTTGACAAGATCGATTTTTCCAAATTAGAGGAGATTCATCTTGGCTGAAAAGTTTTTCATCAAAGAATCATTTGAAAAATTTGCATATAAAACGTTTTTGATTGGCGGAGATTTAAGTCTTACGTACGCTGATACATTCAATCTAATCAAACAGACAATCCCTGTTGTGCATAACCTTCCGGTGAGGGAGAATCGTTTTGTTGGAATCGTTGCATCATCATCTATTCATACGATAGTTAATATATTTGCAGTGATACTCTCCGGAAACATAGCAGTACTTCTTTCGGATAAAGAACCGGAATCCAGAATTCAGGAGCTGATTGGTTCTATAGATTGCCGAACTGTCTTTGATAAACAATCTTTGCCAGCAGATACAGATAACAGTTCCGAAAAAATGTTATCACCTGAAAATGATGCGACCGTTATTTTTTCTTCTGGAAGTACCCATACTCCAAAAGCAATATTACATACATTTTCCAATCATTTCTATTCAGCTGTTGGTTCCAATGATAACATAGAACTATCTCAAGGTGATAAATGGCTTCTTTCTCTCCCGTTGTTTCATGTCAGCGGATTGTCGATTCTGTTTCGGACTTTGCTTGCCGGTGCGACAGTTGTTTTGCAGGATAGATCATTGCCGCTTTCTGAAAACATTGAAAAATATTCAGTTACACATCTTTCCCTGGTTGAAAGTCAATTGCATGAGTTGCTGCAAACTGATAATCAATATGAAAATTTAAAATCTGTTTTAGTGGGTGGTTCAAAGATTTCCCATTCACTTATTGCACAAGCTTTTGAAAATAAAATTCCAATACGGACAACCTACGGTTCCTCTGAGATGGCATCACAGATAACAGCAACAGCTGAGAACGATCCGTTTGCCAAATTGTATACTTCGGGAAAATTGCTTTCCTATAGAGAATTGACATTAGCTGAAGATGGTGAGATTTTAGTCAGAGGGGAGACACTTTTCAAAAGATATCTGAATGTTGACATAACGGTTGATAACGACGGTTGGTTTCATACATCTGATATCGGCTCGATAGATTCAGATGGGTATCTATCCGTTATTGGTCGAAAAGATAATATGTTTGTTTCCGGTGGCGAGAATATTTACCCGGAAGAGATTGAGTCCATCCTGCAGTCGTCAAATCTATTGACAACAGCTATCGTGATCGAAAAAGAGGATGAAAAATTTGGATATATCCCGGTGTTGTTTTATGATTCATCGAATAAGGTTGAAATTGAATCCATTCAAAAATTATTAAAGAACAAACTCCCCAAGTTTAAAAGACCTAAAGAGATTTATGAACTCCCTAAAAATTACAAACCGACCGGAATTAAAATAGACCGGAACTTCCTGCGGGAATGGCTGCAGAAAAACTATTGATGCGATTCAAGTTTCTTCCGTAGCTCTTCCGGGATGGAAATTGATTTTTTCGTCTCTTTGTTAATCACCGCATGTACCGTCTGCACTTCGGCACAAATTTCGTTATTCTTATTTAAAAATCGATATTGTAAAGTAAAGGAACGACTTCCGATTTTTTCAACGGACAGTTCCAAATCATACGGTTCGGAAAGGCGTAATGATTTTTTATAATCAGCCTCGGTGTGAACTATCAGAATCAGAATGTCGGAATCATCGATAATATGTTGCAGAGAAAACCCGATGGACTCCATAAAATCTTCATAAATAATATGCGCTAACTTGAAATAGTTACCAAAAAAGAGAATCCCCGCAGAATCTGTGTCGGGTAATCGGACTTTATCGTTTAATTTAAACATATTTTCTCACTTTTCTTAAATTTCTGTTTATTTTCTTAACCCAATGTGTATCTTTTACGTCATATTAAGAATGAAGATACGATGTTTAAACAATTAAATCAACCAGGGAGAAATGAATGACACACCTCTTTAAATCAAGTCTTAAATCTTTAAGTGTATTGATGATGATAGCCCTTTTGCTGCTTTCATCTTTTGCATTTGCTGATGATGGTAAAATCCCGCAGCGCTCTGATATCGATGACCAGTATAAATGGAAAGTCGAAGATATTTATCCGGATACCGAAACATGGGAAAAAGACTTTGAGATTTTTAAAACCGTATCGGCGAATTTAAACAGTTTGAGGGAAAACTTTCCGAGTCAGCTTCTCATATCGTTGCTGTCATGAAGCTCAAAGAGGAACTCGAGACTATCGGAGATAATCTGTATGTTTATGCTTATTTAAAAGCTGACGAAGATAACCGTATCTCTGAATATCAGGAGCTAGGTCAAAGAATCGGTGCGGTTTATGCACAGTATTCAGCAGCGACTTCATTTATCGAACCGGAACTTCTGGCAATGTCCGGTGAAACCAAACAGAATTTTTTAAAATCAACTCCGGAACTTGATGAATTCCGTTTTTACTTAAACGACCTCGAACGGCAGAAAGAACATATCCTCTCCCAGAAAGAAGAGGAACTTCTTGCTGCAGCCGGACCGATGGCTCAGACGGCATCTACTGTTTTTAACATGATTGATAATGCCGATTTAAAACTTGGTACAATAATTGATGATGAGGGAAAACCGCTTGACCTGACCTGGGGTCGGTATTCCCGTATTATGGAAGAAAGTTCCCGCGAAGTCCGCCAAGCTGCTAATGATACGGTTCAGGTACAGTACCTGAAATATGTTAATGCTCTGGCAGCGACACTCTCCGGTTCTGTTAAAAAAGACCTCTTTTTTGCTAAAGCGCGCGGCTACGAAGATTGTCTTTCCTATTCTTTAGATGGAAATAATATCTCCACCGATGTTTATTACAATTTAATTGATGCAGTAAACGCCAATCTGGAACCGCTTCATAAATTGACCGCACTTCGGAAGAAAATCCTGAAGGTAGATACTCTTTATACATACGACATGTCCGTCCCGCTCGGACCGAAGTCGGATAAAAAATACAGCTACGAAGAAGCGAAAGAAATGCTTCTGAAAGGTCTTGCCCCGATGGGTGATACGTATATCAAAGATTTTGATAAAGGTCTCTCATCCGGGTGGGTTGATGTTTACGAAACCGAAGGTAAAGGAACCGGAGCGTACAGCTGGGGAACATATTCCTCGCATCCTTATATTATGATGAACTATACAGACAGACTTGATGATGTCTTTACCCTTGCTCATGAGATGGGTCATGCTATGAATTCATATTATACTAATAGTCATGAACCGTTCCAGTATGCTGGTCATGCTCTGTTTACAGCTGAAGTAGCTTCGACTTGTAACGAAGCTGTTCTCATGAAGTTCATGCTTGAAAGAGTCAAAAATAAAGAGGAAAAAATTGCCCTCCTGAATCATTATATTAACCAGATCAAAGGTACCTTTTTCACTCAGGTTATGTTTGCTGAGTTTGAACTGGCAATTCATAATCATGTTGAAAACGGCGGTGCTATTTCGGTTGATTACCTGAGAAAAACATACCGTGATATTTATCAGAAATATTATGGACCGGACCTGGTGATTCCTGAAAACAATGACTTAACCGGTATGAAAATCTCCCACTTCTATCGTCAGTATTATGTTTATCAGTATGCTACCTGCTATGCTGCCGCACAGATGTTATCACAGCGGATAATTGACGGCGAAGAAGGTATCCTTGATACATACCAGCAGTTTTTAAACACTGGTACCTCCAAATACCCGGTTGATATATTAAAAGATGCCGGTGTTGATATGACTCAGCCGGAAGCGGTCAATCGAACTCTGCAGTTATTCTCGGATTTAGTTGATGAAATGGAAAAACTATTATCTGAAGGATAATCGTTTTTATGATATAAAAAAAAGAGGAACTAAAATTTTAGTTCCTCTTTTTTTATTTGAGAATATCTCTAACTAGCTTTTTAACTTATCAATTGTATTTTGTAATTCATCCTGCAAAGCTTTATCATCCGGTCTGAGTTTGAACGCAATATCATAATGCTTTTTGGCATTCAGATATTCACCATTTTTGAAATATGCTAAAGCAATTGTTTGATCCGGTAATGGAACAAAAGGGCTTTCGGAAACATAGATATCGAAATGGTTATAAGCGAGCGGAGACTTTTTAGCGAATCGGGCAAGTTCCATACCCCGTTCTATATCCAAATCTCCATTAACTAAAACCGATGCAAGTAAATTGATGCTGAAAAACCGCTGATCAAGTTTGTAAGCTAGGTCAGCGTAGTAATAAGCTGAATCATATTTTTTTAACATAAGATAGTAATAACTATGCATCCGGAGATTAGCTGAATTTGTCAGTTCCATTTTTTTCAGCCAGAGGGAAGCTTCGTTGTACCTGTTTTGAATAAGGTTTGTTCTGACAAGAGCGATATATCCCATTGTTTGACCGTCTTCGATATCAAGCAGTTTCATAGCATAACGTTCACCATTTTTATAATCATCAATACCAAAATATGAACGGGAAAGATCGTCGATTATCGATATGTTTTCCGGGTCAAAATCTAATGCTTTATTAAGATAGGGTATAGATCTTTCAAACTGCTGAATGTTAGCATATGCCAAACCCGTCTGATAATACAGTGTACCAACACGACTTCTGGTTGTATCTTTTAATTCAGCTGTTTTGATTAGCGGTTCTGCTTTGTTAAACTGATTTGAGTAAATATATACTGAAACAAGGTCACTATAATTACTGGCGTTATTTGGATCTTCTTTGATCTTTTGTTCGGCATAAGGTTCAGCTTCATCAAATCTATTTGCATATAACAAAGCGGAAAAGCGGACATTTTTTGCCCATTGATTATCATCTTGTATTTTAAGAGCCTGGTTGGCGAAAGTAACAGCGGAGTCATATTTCCTTTCAACTAACGCAAGCTGTGCGGCGACGCTATAAAGATTGGCTGAAGTTCTGATTGTATCCATAGCAAGCCCGGCATCAAGGAGAGCATGAGCATTTTGGCGGGTTTGGCTATTATCAAAAAATCTTTGAGCACCATTGACTATTGTATTAAGTTTTTGGGAAACAGAAATTTTACTTTTTTGAAATTGTTCGAAGATTGCATAAATCTCATTTTTGTTATTTTCTCTTTGATAGATGCCGAGAGCAAGTTCCCAAAGTCGTAAGAGAGCTGGTGAACTATTGGATTTGTTACTTTCCATTGCTTTTCTGTAGTAAGTGAGGGATTTATCAGGGTTTCCCTTCATCGTGTAAGCAAGCATCAAATCGGCATAAAGATTTAAAATGTCATCTTCAGTTGTACTATGTATAAAAGCTTTTTCTTCAGTTGATTTAATCTCTTCTTCTGTACCAATAAAAATTGTTGAAGTTGCCAGAACTCTGTAACCGATAGGTGAATCCGGTTTTACTTCGATAAGTTTCTGAGCTGTTTCATGCATCCTTTTTGCCATTTCAAACTGTCTGTACAGATCAAAAATATGTCTGTAGCCAAGAAGAAACGATTCATCGAGAGCGATTGCTTTTTCAAAAGCATCTAATGACTGACGACGGTAGTTATTGCCGTCGTGGTACAATGCTTCTCCATACCCGTACCAGACTTCTTTGTCATCCGGATAAAGTTCAGCAAGAATTTCATAGTTGAAACGAGCATCAGTATAGCGATGTTCATAGAGAGAAAATGCCGCTTCAACTAATAATTTATCATGTTTAGATGTAAAATTATGGTTAAGTACATCATGTACCAGTTCTTCGGTCTTTTTATTCAGCTCGTTATCGTTCTGCCACCAGAGTGAAATAATAAGTTTATAATATGCTTTACTGAAGTTAGGCTCGATCTCAATCGCTTTTTTGAATTCACTTACCGCAGGAAGATAGTCAGCATCTCCAAGATACTCGAT
>QQUK01000169.1 GCA_008501655.1 Calditrichota bacterium | reverse complement strand
ATATGGGGGAGATCTTCAATAGAAATGGGTGGAGGATGAAATCTTTTCGGACCTATAATTGATGAAAACGATGATCGCTCAGACCAGACAGGGTCAGTAAGAATCCGGACACCGTCGATTTCTATCAGACAGGTTGAATGACCTAACCAGGTGACTTTGGTCTTATCCGATTCGTTTACTGCAAATGAAGATTTGTCAAGTTTGACAACCGGGAGTTTGCTTTTGGGTTCGCCGTTGTAATCCTCAAAGAAAAACTTTTTCATTAATTTCAGAGATTCTGAAAATGACCATTCGAGTTTGGTCGTCGTTCTATTATGAAACTGGCCGTTATGAAAAAGTTCCGATTGTTCCATACGGGCGAGTCTTTTACCGCCTGCTTTGGCACCAAACTGGGCAAAATAGTCGGTTGTAAACAGAGCGGTAAAAAAGAGAATCAAAAGAAGTGATGCAAATATTGTCAGAAATATCATAAATAGTTTTTTGAGCTTTTTCATGTTTTGTGATTATACGGAGGGAATCTGAAAAAATCTATAATAAATTTATAAAATTGATACTGTCAGGAAAGGATTCCTGACAGCGCATTTAATCTAATATTTTTTCGTTAAATAAAAAAGCTGTCAGGCGAGACACCTGACAGCACAAAGTTTATGAGACCCCTGCCTTCGCAGGGGAGGGGGAGTAGAATGTTGTCTGATTTTCCAAACTTCTTCAAACGGAAGTTTGGAAAATTATATCAAATTAACAGCCTAACGGTGGTGGACCACCTCCAAACATATAATTCACCAGATAAACTATATCAGCAATATCTATCGAACCGTTACCATCAACATCGGCTTCCTCAGGAACAACCGGGGGAGGACCACCTGAGAATGAGTAGCTGACCAGATAAACCAGATCTCCTATATCAATCTGCTCGCCCGGGTCGTTATCAACATTTCCTCGAATACCTACACATCCGGAACCTGATACTCCGAGAATATGGTCATAAAACCATTTTTCTGCTTTGACAGATGTTACACCAACATCGGATGGCGAACCGTCAAGAATTGAGAACAGCGCTGTATAGAAGAATAATGTATCAGAACCATTGAGATTAAAGTTGGTGACAAAAGTCATAACCTGATGCTGGTCCTCAACAGTCGCTGATGGTGCTAATCCGGTAAGAGAGTTCATCAATTGATATAATTCTCCGGGAACAAAACCGCCAGAAGGATAGACATAGGTCGGATTACTTGCTGTATATGCATTATATGGAGGGGATATTGTATCAACGGAAAGAGCATCATTGACAGCGTAACCAAGGTATGACTGACCGCTGAATCTGGTATCGTTGTCCTGACAGCCAACACCCGGATTGGTTTCGATACCTTGTTGGTAGATTGTTGAATTGGTGACATTAAAACCACCGATATTTCCCGATCCCGAGGCATCGGTCGGAACATCCCAGTCCTGGGCAGTACCGATTGTCAGGCCGTTTTTGGATAATCCATCAACAGAGTATACTTTTGTCAGTTGAATAACAAAATTACAACTATCAGCAGCTTTTGGAGCCCACCAGATATTTTCAACCCCGATATCATAATTCAAAGTGAGCATCGTTCCGCTCTCAAATTTATCATAATCAGCAGTTGTGACTGTTGGAACCGTCAGATTTAAATCTGCAGAAGGGATGAATGCTGAATGACCGAACATGGCGACATAAGCTACGGTATCAACTCCATCAATATAGGTAATGACCGGTGAGCCGTCATAGAGATAAACTGAATTCAAGGCACAGTCTACACCACCAAAGTCCATATTGACAAATCCCTGCCCCTGATTGGCGTAATTCCCAAAGTTTGAAACAATCAGGTCAAGACATGCAGAGCTTACCGTATCATATACATTTTCAGCAATATCACAGACATCACCGATGCCATCCATATCAGCATCTTCCTGCCCCGGATTATAATCGTTGGGGCAGTTATCTGGCGTTCCTGAGGTACATCCGGTTGTTGTGTATCCGGAATTACCAAAGCCATCACCATCAGGATCGACACAATCATCGCAAACATCACCGATACCGTCAGCATCGATATCTTCCTGATTGACATTAGAGACAGTCGGGCAGTTATCGCAAGCATCATTGATACCGTCACCATCAGTATCATTTGGATCAGAACAATTAACTTTGACTTTAAAAATTGACCTTCCATGTGTTCCGGCAATTAAGGTTCTCGTTGCCGGATGGTAATCTAAATCATGGACAGGCGCAATCGGCATACCTGCTGAATATGCACTCCATGAAGCACCGCCGTCTACCGTACGATAGACACCAACATCAGTACCGACAAATAATGACAAGGGGTCATCGTCATCTGAGATAATGTCGTTCACAGGAGCATCAGGAAGATTTGATGATATATCGGTTACCGAAAATGGGCTTAAATCAAATTTGAAAACATGGGGCATCGGTTCACCCGAAACATACCCTGAGATAGTTACATAGAGAATATCAGTATCATGTCTATCGGCGGTCACTCTGGTAACCCAACGGAGAGGTAAAGCTCCTGAAGTTACTCCGATCTCGGTAAATGTTGAACCGAAGTTAGAACTGTACCAGACTCTTCCATCATCCGTACCGACGTAAATAATATTTGAATCAAGCGGGGAAACGTCAATAGTGGTTATTGTTCCGAATGAACCTCGGGGATAAGGACCTCCGGTTAAGTCACCGGTGATAGATGTCCAATTATCGGAACCGTCATTTGATCTGTACAATCTATCGGTTCCATAATAAAGACGATTATTATTATGAGGGTCTATAAGATAAGGTGTTGACCAGTTGGTACGGTTGGAAGAATTGATTCCGTTTTGAGCCCAGCTCCAGCTATTTCCTAAATCGTATGATTTATATAAATTACCCCATTGTGATTCTGCATAAATAATATCAGAGTTGGTCGGGTCAACCTGACAATAGAAACCATCACCACCTAAGATATGATCATAATCGTCAATGTTTCCGGTCAATGTCCGGTTGGTTCCGTTATCCTGAGTACCTCCGTACAATCTATGCGGATTTAAATTATCTATCTCGACTGCATAAAACTGGGTATTCGGCATATCGTAAAGTTGTGTCCAGCTGACACCGTCCGATGATGTTGCTACACCACCGTCATTACCGATAATAACTTTATTTGCATCGGAAGGGTCAAAAACCAGAGCATGCTGGTCGGCATGAAGACCCGATGCTACATTGTTAAAACTTACACCGCCGTTTGTTGAAAGGTAGAGATCAAGTCCTAAGAGATAAACAATATCAGGATTTGAAGGTGCCACTTCAATATTACCAAAATACCAGCCGCCGTTCCAGGAACCGTTGAGATTATTTGCGGAACCATCATCAACCCTGGTCCAGGTTGCTCCGCAGTTTTCTGAGCGGTATAAGCCCATAAAAACTCCGTTTTCATCTGCGATATTTGCATAAATTCTTCCCGATGTCGGGTGTGCAGAGAGCCCTATACGACCAATATTAGCTGCTGGTGTCGGTAGACCAACACCAAGTCCGCCGGTTCCATCGAGGGGAGACCAGGTCGAGCCGTTATCAGAGGAACGCCAGATAAGAGTTGTCACACCGCCTAAATCAGAAGGCTGTTCAGGATACCGGATTTTTTCCCACATCGCAGCGTAGATATAACCTGAATCTGTATGTATCGCGAGGTCAATAGCAGACGTTGAATCCGTGACATACAATACTTGTGACCAGGTTTTACCGCTATCCAGAGATCGATACACACCTCTGTCAGGATTAGTGAATCCAAAATGTTTTCCGGTTACAGCAGCAAAAACGTTAGCTGTATTATTCGGGTCAAACATGATTCTTCCAAAATGATAGGAATTAGGGAGTCCCTGATAGTTCCATGTTGCTCCGCCATCGGTAGTGCGATAGATACCGTCACCTTCATAATTATCAGCACCGGCATTTGCTTCACCGGTTCCGACAAGGATATTGTTGCCGTTGTTCGGATCAACAGCTATAGCACCAATAGAAGGCGCTCCGGCATTATCAAACACCGAAGTCCAGCTTGAACCATAATCATCGGTTTTAAACAACCCGCCGGCAGCAGTTGCTACAAAAAATATATTCGGATCGGTTGGATGAATATCTATGTCCGTGACTCTTCCGGGGACATTGGTAGGACCGGCCTGTTCCCAGACATCAATTGTTGCTGTTGATTTTGATTGAAGCTGTTTAATTCGGTCAGACTTTGCCTGATTTACTGCAACAATATGTTTTCCTTCCGGAATAGAATTATACGGATAAGCTCTTTGTGTATAAAACCAGTCGGATGGTCTTTGCAGTCTGACTTTTTTAGGGAGCTTTTTTCGCTTTAACTCATAATACCGATAATCAAGTTCCTGCTCAGCCTGTTGTGCATTTCTGTTTTGATAGACAAAAAAGAATGTAAAAGCAAGAGCCAGTGCTGCTACAGCGATAATATATTTTTTAAACAAGTAAACCTCCTCGGTTCCTGTGATTTTTTAGATATTTCGATATAAAAGTATGTACTTTTGATTTCGACCTTAAAGATACATAAAATCACCGATAATCCAACAAAAAAGAATTAAACGTCGATAATTCCATGTCTCGCATAACACAATTAACTAATTGGTGAATATAGATTTAAAAAGATTGTTCAATGATAGATCCGGAAGATTTTTTAGTTTTTTCTTCCAATTAATCATTGGAATAGTTTTCTTGTTTGTATATACTTTGCAGATTATAAATGTACATTGATAAAGGAGACCGAATTGGCTGCCAAAAAACAGAAGCCTAAAACGGCGCAAACAAAAAAATCGAATTTTAATATCGAAGAGAATAAATTTTTTGTCCCTATAATTTTTGTTATAATCTTGTTAGCTCTTGTCATGATGTTTAGTGATTTTATCTTTTCTGATAAAATGCTTTCCGGTTCCGATACAATCCAGGCTGGTATTTATTTTCGCTCTATGCTCGTTGACAATGTACACCAAACCGGTTCAGTACCTCTGTGGAACCCGCATATCTTCGGAGGAATGCCGTATGTAGAGGCATTCCATGGTGATATTTTTTATCCTCTTTCATTTATCAAGTTTTTTGGACCGATTCATCGTACACTTGGATTTGTTCTCATCTTTCATATCTTTTTAGCCGGTCTGTTTATGTACTTCTGTGCCCGTCAATTCAAACTATTGAAAATCCCTTCTCTGTTTGCTGCTGTCAGTTATATGTTTGCTGCTTATCTGGTTTCGCTTGTTGCACCGGGACATGACGGGAAGATATTTGTAACGACACTTTTCCCGTTAGTCATTCTCTTTTTGGATAGAGGTTTTAATGCCGAGACTTTTATAAAATCATTTTTTAATTATTCGGTTTTAGGGCTTGTCATCGGATTTATCATTCTCTCTCCGCATATCCAGATGATGTATTTTTCAATGTGGGCATTATCGTTTTATGCCTTGATGAAACTCATCTCTAACTATCTGAACACAAAATCACTTCCGCAATTCCTGACCAAAGGAGCTTTGACAGCGTATGCTGTTGTTATAGGTGTTGCTCTTTCAGCTATACAGTTTCTACCGGGTTATATTTATACAAACCAATTTTCCCCCCGTGGTGATACAAAACAGGGCTGGGAATGGGCGACATCATGGTCGATGCATGAAGAAGAAGCAATGTCGCTTTTGATTCCAGAATTTTCAGGTGTCTCAGCGACAAATCCTGACTATCAGAGAAAAACATACTACTGGGGAAAAAATGTTTTCAAAGATAACTCAGAGTCAGTCTCTGTGGTTGCACTATTTATTGCATTGCTTGCCCTGTTTATTGTGAGGAAAAAGGAAGCATACTTTTTCGGAGGACTTGCGCTGTTTGCCTTTATTTATGCACTCGGGGCAACAACACCACTTTTTAAGATATTTTTCTATCTTATACCAAAAGTCAAATCTCTTCGGGCACCATCGATGATAATGTTCCTCTTTTCATTTTCCATATCACTTCTTGCTGCAATGGGGATTCAGAAATTGATTGCAGACGGAAAGTCTCTCAAGGATAAAATTGCTCAGAGATTTAATTACATTCTCATCGGTTTTCCAGCGCTGTTGTTGTTTATCGCACTTTTATTCGGTTTTGGCGGGGAAGGAATGCTTTCAACATGGTCATCGCTATTCTATAGTGATGCGACTACAACCCAAGTACAACAAGGATTTACAAAATTTGATGTAGCCAAGCTGAACCTTC
>QQUK01000060.1 GCA_008501655.1 Calditrichota bacterium | reverse complement strand
GGTTAACTCTTACAGAAATTTAGGTGGAGTTCTTTTTATAGATTTGCGCGACAGATATGGTAAAACACAAATTGTTGTCGATCCGGAAGCTGTCAGTAAAGAGATACTTGAAGAAGCGAATAAAGCGCGACATGAATTTGTCATAGCTGTTTCAGGTGAAGTAATCGGACGTCCGGATGGCATGAAAAATAAAACTATGCCTACCGGAGATATTGAAGTAAAGGTTGATAATTTTGCTACCCTTGCCGAGTCTAAAACACCGCCATTTGAAATAGAAGATGAAACGAAAGCAGGCGAGGTTCTCCGGTTAGAGTATCGATATCTCGATTTACGAAGAAAACCGCTGCAGGATGCCATGCGTATCCGTCATGAAGCTGCGTTACATATCAGAAACTACTTAAGCTCAATAGATTTTTATGAAATCGAAACACCTCTTCTGATCCGCTCAACTCCCGAGGGTGCCCGAGATTATGTCGTACCATCGAGAGTACAAAAAGGGAAATTCTATGCCTTGCCGCAGTCACCGCAGCTTTTAAAACAGATTTTAATGGTCTCAGGTTTTGATAAATATTTCCAGATAGCCCGTTGTCTGCGTGACGAAGATCTTCGTGCTGACCGTCAACCTGAACATACCCAGATAGATCTGGAGATGTCGTATGCAACACCCGATGATGTTTTTGCTGTTTTTGAAGGGCTGATGAAACACTTGATGAAAGAGATGAAAAACTACGACCTCGAAACACCGTTCCCCAGAATACCGTTTTCAGAATGTATCGAACGATGGGGGATAGATAAGCCGGATTTACGTTTTGGTATGGAGATTATAGATTTATCAGATATTGTAAAAGATTGTGATTTTAAAGTTTTTGCTGATAATGTCAAATCAGGTGGTGTTGTCAAAGGTATCGTTCTCCCCGGAGGCGGTTCTTATTCACGGAAGCAGATTGATGAGTTGACTAATCTTGCCAAAGAGTTTGGTGCCGGGGGACTTGCTTATATCTTACGAACAGACTCGGAAGATAAGTCACCGATTTTGAAATTTATCGGTGAAGATGTCAAAGATAAACTTTGTGAATTTGCCAAAGTAGATAAAGGTGATGCCCTGTTCATCGTCTCAGATAAGCCGATGAAAACAGAATCAATCCTTGGTCAGCTCCGGCTTCATCTTGGTAAAAGACATGAATTGATTGATAAGTCAACCTGGAAATTCCTCTGGGTAACAGATTTCCCATTGTTGGATTACAACGAGGATGCCAAACGATTTGATGCCATGCATAATATAGTATCACATCCTCATGAAGATGATCTGGAACTTCTTGAAGCCGGGTTCTCCTCAGACAAAGAGGGAACCGACCTTGAACATCCCTGGCGGAAAGTGCGTGCTATGCAGTATGACCTTGTTATAAACGGTTGGGAGATTGCTTCGGGCGGACAGAGAATTAATAGAAGTAGTCTTCAGAGAAAAGTTCTGAATATTTTAGGTATTGATGATGAACGTGCTGATAAGATGTTCGGATTTCTCTTAAAAGCGCTGGATTATGGTGCACCTCCACATGCCGGAGCTGCAGCCGGACTTGACCGATTTGTAACATTGTTGACCGGGTCGGAATCAATCCGCGATGTTATTGCTTTTCCAAAAACAGCCAATGCAATATCCCTGATGGATGGAGCACCGTCTGAAGTTGATGATACTCAGCTTGAGGAACTTGGATTAATATTAAAAGATTTGAAAGAGTAAATAAAGCTCATGTCGTTAAATACTGATGAAAAAATTCAAAAGCAGTTTCAGATAGACGAAATAGACCCGCGTCTGCTTTTCGGACAGAATGATATATTTTTACGATATATTGAGAGTAGTTTTAATTGTAAAATTATTGCCCGTGGTGACCGGGTGATGCTCGAAGGGGAACCTGAAGAGGTCGATAAAATCATGAATCTTTTAAATGATTTTGTTACCAGAATAAAACAGGGTAATTTTCTGACTGACCAGTATGTGAATTATGCTCTTGGCATGGTAAAAGAAAACGGCTATGGACCGGCTGATCAGTTGTCAACGTCGGAGTTATTGACCTCATCTCTAAAAAAAATAATCAAACCAAAAACTGTAGGTCAGTCGCAATATGTCGATGCTGTAAGTAACAATGATATTGTCTTTTCAATCGGACCGGCGGGTACCGGTAAGACATATCTTGCTGTTGCAATGGCGGTTGCCGAACTTAAGGCAAAACGGGTGAACCGGATAGTTTTTACCCGACCGGCGGTTGAGGCGGGCGAATCACTTGGATTTCTTCCCGGGGATATTCGTGCCAAGGTTGACCCGTATCTGCGTCCGGTTTATGATGCATTGTATGATATGCTTCCTCCGGATAAAACGCGGAAGCTTTTAGAACTTGGAGTTTTGGAGATAGCTCCCCTTGCCTTTATGCGGGGACGGACATTAAATGATGCCTTTGTTGTCCTGGATGAAGCACAGAATACAACCAATGCACAGATGAAAATGTTTTTAACCAGAATCGGGGAAAACTCCAAAGCTGTCATTACCGGAGATATTACCCAGATAGATTTGGAAGATAGAAGAAAATCAGGATTGGTAAAAGTACAAAAGGTTTTGAAAAACATAAAGGGAATTAGTTTTATCTATCTGACGGAAAAAGATGTCGTTCGTCATAAGCTTGTCCAGAAAATAATTGCAGCTTATGAAAAACAGGAAAACAAAAAATAAAGAGGTAGGCGAAACGGAGTTCGCCATATGTTCTCATTACTATTAAAACTGAAAAGACGCATTAAACGACTGTTAAAAGTTCAGTCGGTGGAACGTCAAGAGGTAACAGCATCGGAACACTCAAAGCTTTTTAAGTTTTTGATGCTGATATTATTCTCGGTGCTTATCGGTATATTCTATCCCGGTGAGGCATTGTATGATCCTCTTGAT
The DNA here is from genome assembly GCA_008501655.1 of Calditrichota bacterium. GTDB lineage: Bacteria > Zixibacteria > MSB-5A5 > GN15 > FEB-12 > QQUK01. The sequence goes on along the minus strand of QQUK01000060.1, from coordinate 3,331 downwards.
ATGCAGCGCAAAGGGGAAATTGCCCGGGAAGATCTGCTGGCACCTTTTAAAATTGTTGTTAAAAAGACTGATAGGGAACTTCGCGAGGAACAGGAAGATACGAAACTTGCTATCCCTTTTATTATCGATTATGACTCAACGGTTGTCACATCTGTTTTCAAACGACTGGATAATTTTATCAGACTTGTTGATTCCCTGCAATCCGGTCAGAAAAATGACTCAACCATTACTGATTCAGTACTGCAGAAAATTGTAACAACACGATATCCGCTTTTTAGTGTAACAGCTATTCAGAAAGTTTTATCTGACACAAATCTGACTTTACTTTCCAATCGGGTGAAAAAAATACTTGAGGAAAATATATATTCTTTGGGTGTTTTACCGGATCATTATTCGCTTCCTGAATCAAGAAATAAAAGTATCTTAGTCAGGTATAATAACTCCCAGAAAGTAATCAACCGGTCAAAACTGAAATCTGCTGCTGAAGCAAATGTCGAGATGGTTCTGGCGCTGAATAAAATCAATGATACAGATTCTATAGATGTTGAATATTATCATCGGATTGGCCGAAATTTTATTCAGCCGAATATGCATATCAATATGGCTGATTACAATCTGCAGGTTGAAACAGAGATTAAAGCGATTTCACCCATAAATGAGACTGTAGAAAAGAATGATATTATCCTTACTGCCGGTAAAGAGGTTACCGAACGGCAGGAGCGGATTCTTCGTGAAATGCTTAAAATCGAACGTGCACAGGCAGTGAAAGAAGGCTGGTATATCAGCTTTGTTCCGTTATTGTCCCGTATTCTTTTAATTTTTGCATCATTTTTGACATTGTATCTTTTTATGTTCTATTTCCGAAGACAGATATTTGCATCAAATCCAAAATTGATTGCTATGTTCCTGGTTTTTGCTATCCAGCTGTTTTTAATCTATCTGGCTGAGCTTGCTAATGCCCAATTTGAGCTTTCGCAATATATTTATCCGGTTGCACTTTTACCGATAATGATTACAATTTTATTCGATGTTGAAGTTGGTATTCTTTCAACTGTCGTTTTAGCCTTTTTACTTGGTATTCTGCATCGGTTTGATTTTGGTATTGCTTTTATGACGATGACGGTCGGTACTGTCGGTGCATTTACATCACGCCGGGTTAGAAAACGTTCTGAATTTTTCCGTATCATGTATTCGCTGGTGATTACTTTTGTCGTGTATACATTGTTAATGGAAAATATAAAAATAACACCAAATGAAGAATATCTGCTTGATGTTACCTATGGTATCGTGAACGGTATTGTTGTATCTATATTGGTCATCGCTATTCTGCCAGTAATAGAATCTTTGTTTGGGTTTACAACTGATATTACCCTGCTTGAACTTTCTGATTTGAATCACCCCTTATTGAAACGATTGTCGCTTGAAGCGCCGGGAACTTACCATCATTCTATTCTGGTCGGTACTCTTTCCGAAGCAGCAGCTAAAGCAATCGGTGGAAATTCGTTACTTGCCAGGGTAGGAGCTTATTTTCATGATATTGGAAAAATTGAAATTCCGGAATATTTTGTAGAAAACCAGCTTGGTTTGAAATCGAAACATGAGGAATTGACTCCTTCAATGTCCTCAATCATTCTTTCTTCGCATGTGAAAAAAGGACGTCTTTTAGGTGAAGAGGCTGATATCCCCGACGATGTATTGAATTTTATTGAAGAACACCATGGCACTATGATTCAATCATATTTTTATAACAAAGCGATTGAACAGGGGATGGATAAAAAGTCAGCAAGTAAATTCCGTTATCCCGGACCGAAGCCTCAGAAACGTGAAACCGGTATAGCGATGCTTGCCGATGCTGTCGAAGCTGCCAGTAGGACTCTTGATGACCCCAAGCCGGCACGGATAGATAATTTGATACAGCGGATTATAAATGACCGGTTTGAGTCAGGGGAACTTGATGAATGTCCATTAACCCTGAAAGACCTTGCCAAAATCAAAGAAGCATTTTCACAGATTTTGATCGGGACATTCCACCAACGGATTAGTTATCCAAAAATGGAAGATAAATCAAGATGATGAAACTTCGGATTTATAAAGAAGTTGAAATTCGTCTCCCGAGAACAAAGCTTGAGCAGCTATTTGATGCGATATACAGTAAAGAGATATCAAAAAAATCAAAAGGATTTGTGAATCTGATTTTTACAACCGACACACAATTAAAGCAGATGAATGCTCAGTTTCGCAATAAAGATAAAACAACCGATGTCCTCTCTTTTAACCTCGATGAACCGAATTCTGTTGATGTTGTCTTCGGAGAGATTTATATTTCGGTTGCACAGGCAAAAAGACAGGCTGCTGATTATAATGCAACGATATCAGAAGAACTGCTTCGGTTGAGCTGTCATGGATTTCTGCATCTGCTTGGGTTTGACCATATGCTTAATGCGGATGAAAAAATAATGAAACAAAAAGAGGATAAATACTTAAACAAGATATAACGATGACTGACTTACTCTATTTATTAATAATTTCGCTTTGTTTTTTTACTAAATATATCGTATCGCTTTATGCGTTAGCGGTTTATATCGATCCGGATGAGGTAGAGGAACTAATCCCGGAAGTGAGGTCATTTACAAAGAAGATGCTTCTGACAATGTCCGGTGATGCCAGGGCATTTCTGCAGATTTCTGAAATATACAAATCATTTACTCTGATTATCGTTACTATCTTTACTGTTCTCTTAAGTCAGTCAATCTCAGCATTTTTTAATATCAATCTGATTTTTATCGTAATTGCCGGACTTTTGTTAGTCTGGATATTTCATATTATCATCGGTGAGATACTCCCCCGATATTCTTCTCGCAAGGCCATAAATGTAGGGATGACAAAATATCTCTGGATAATCTATCCGATTTACAAAATATTTTTCCCGATTGTGAAGCGGTATCGTCAGGCACTGGATAAATCATCCTCCCAGGAGCAGGTCTCCGAGGATGAAAAAGAGGATATTGTTGAGCGGGCTATCGAAACGGTTGCCGAGCATGCCGGTATTTCTGAGACGATTGTCGACGAAAAAGAGAAAGAGATGATAAATCAGATATTTCTTTTAGACCAGACTGTCGCCAAAGAGATTATGATCCCCCGACCGGATATCATTGCTTTTGAAAAAACGATGGCATTTAAAGAGATTAGAGAGATCATAAAAAAAGATGGTCATTCCCGCTATCCGGTTTATGATACAACAATTGATAAAATAATCGGGCTCTGTTATGTTAAAGATCTTTTTAACAGACCTCCTGAAATGGGTGAACCATTTGATATAACAAAATACCTT
>QQUK01000093.1 GCA_008501655.1 Calditrichota bacterium | reverse complement strand
TTCTGGATTGATTTTAACCGGTATAACTTTTTATACGACCCGAACAGACCTTTTCCGGTTGAAGTTGGTTATGAATTTGAACCAAACGATTTTGCTATGACATATCCGGTTGCACTTCCTGCAGATATTACAACCGAGCAGTCAAACTTTGATTTATCCACAGCTAACTATCAGACAACACCACTTGGCTATACTGCTGATATATATTTAACCGGTCTCGACGGTCAGAGAATCGAATCAGCACGAGCTGATATGCAGATTGTCGTTGATGCTGACAGTCTCCGTTTTGTAAATACTTTCCTCCACTACAATCTTAATATCGATTCCATTTATGTAAATGGAAAAACCGTAGATTACCATAGAAGAAATGATTTTAAGTTTGTTGGTTTGATACTTCCCGAATATGCCAAAAAAGGTGATACCCTGACTGTTACCTATTGGTATGACGGTAAAAACTACGACTACCCTCTGCCGTATGTAGATAATCGTATTCCGGTAGAACATAGTTTTACATTTCATGTGCAAAAAGGATATAATTACATCATGCCCGGAATGGGAGAAATTTCAAAAGATGGTAAATTCGAAAAATTTCAGGTAGAGCTGCAACAATTGTATAAGACTTTTTATTATCAGGGAATGGCAACAAACTTTGATACAATAAGTTTTACTTCGGATCTTGGTATCCCTATCAATATTATTAAATCAAAAGCGATTACAAAACAGATCGAGTGCTATGTTCCTGATGCTATTTATGATTCCTCTATCATAAGCGCGTTTAACTTTATGACCGGCAAAGTCGGGGCACCGATCGGTACATTTAATATAAATGTTTATCCGGCTGGCTTTACCAGTATGCCGGGGATGGTTCAGGTTCCGCAGGTTCTCTGCTATGAACCTGGTTATACCAACGCATTAGGCGGATTTAATATTTTTACCGGACACTCAATGGCAAAACAATGGTTTGGTAACCTGATGCAGACAAAAACCGAAAGAGAGAATTGGCTCGAGTATGCAGCACCGGAATATCTCTCTCTTATGTTCATCCAATCCCTTGATGAGAAAGCTTTTTATTCAAACTTAGCTCTACGCAGAGATTCACTTGAAAAATATGATTCACATAACATGCTCAGACCGATCTATCTCGGCAAACGTGCAAAAGATATCAATCTGACCAACAAAGGGGCATGGCTGATGCATATGCTCCGGATCCTCATGGTCGATCTGGAAACCGGATCTCCCGATAATTTTAACAAGTTTTTCCATCGACTCTGTCTTTTGACGAACAATAAAATTTTTACAAATGAAGATATTGTAAATCTTGCAGAACAATACTACGGCGAGGATCTTGATTGGTTTTTCAATCAATGGGTCTTTGATTATAAAATACCTCATTTTGATGTAACCTATTCGGTTCAATCCGGTGGGGATAAGCATTTTGTGGATATGAATATTCAAACTTCCAAAGCTGGCGACGAATTCATTTATCCTGTTGTATTCAGTTTTTCAAGTGCAGACGGGAATACAGTGTTAAAGAGGGAAATCATTACAAAAGAAACCACCTCAATAAAATTCGGACCATTTGATTTTGAACCGAAAAATGTCGTCTTTAATGAACTCTTTTCTGTCTTATGTTCTGAAAATGTGAAGAAAAAATAGCCGCTGCAAATAATTATCTCGATACCGCAGAGTGAGTTAACTCTGCGGTATTTTTTTTATGGGTCAAATATATCCAAATTGTGATTGCGTTTCAAAAACGGTTTATCGTATATTTATTACTGTAGTACTCACAGGAGATAAAATAACAAAGGAGAAACAAATCATGAAAAAACCGATGGCGATTCTTTTAGCCGTCCTCATGCTCTGTACATTCAGCATCCTCACCGCTGGTGAGATGTGGTATGATATGGCAAACTGCGAAATGTGTAAACCGATCGCAGCATCAAAAGGTCTCATGGAGAACATGACCTGGGAACAGCACAAAATTTCAAACGGTGTTCTCTCAACATGTGCTGTTAAACCGCAGTATCTGGATGCATATCAAAAAGCTGATGCTGCTATGCAGGCAAACGGCGAAAAACTTATGGCCGGTGAAAAACTGCAACTTTGCGGAAGCTGCGAAGCATTAAATATGATTTTTGCCAAAGGCTTAAAGTATGAAAAAGTCGAAACCCAAAATGGCGGTATTGTTCTGTTCACATCTGATAATGCTGAAGTCGTCGCTGAAGTTCACAAATGGGCTGACAAAAATGACAAAGAGATGGCAAAGATGATGGAAGCTATGGGTGAAAAAGATCCTCATGCAGGACACAATCACTAAGTAGAGTTTCTGAAGTTAGAGTTTAAGAAGCGAGGTTCCCCCTCGCTTTTTTTATTGCACCCGAAAAACCGCTTCAATCACCGCATGACGGTGAATATTGCCGTCCCCATGATGATGCGCTTCGGTCAGATGTTCATCATGATGTACAACCTCATAATCTGCAAACAGCTGGAGAATCTCATTCGGCTCCAGATACGTCCGGAGGAATCCTTTGGCATCTAGATACGAATGTTTTCCGACCTCTTTATCATCCTGTTTATGTTTTGCATAGGATGGTTCTTCAGTTGAAAAAGCGATGACAAAAATCATCGAACCGAGTGAAGTCCATTTCTTTATTGACTGAAGAAGGTCCTCTATCTCCTCACGGGGTAACACCTGTAAAATCCCGAATAGCAGAACCGCTGAATACGCATCAGCTTTTGCTTCAAAAGTTTTTATATCAGCATGAGTTAAAAAGAGAGGAAGTGATTTTTCTGAAGACACCTGCTCCATCTGTTTAATCCCGACTTCTGAAGGCTCCAGAGCTTCGACTGCATACCCGTTTTCAGCAAGAAAGAGCGCGTGTCTCCCCTGACCGGCACCAATATCAAGAACCGGTTTTGAGTTTTCGATTTTCTTAAAATGGTCGACTAAGATTTTTTCCGGGTTCTCCCCGAATACTGCAGAATGGGAGCTATATTTTTTGTCGTAAGAGAACATAAAACTATTACTTCTTCTTTTTTGATTTTTCTTTAGCTATTTTCTTTTCATCAGATTTTAATCTTCGAGCAACTTTCTGTGCATCTTCAGCTGGTGGAAGTTCTTCAGGGGTAATATTTCTATCAGTAAGTAATTTCCTGACATCCTCATTGTTTTTTACATGTTCAGCAGATATCCCTGTTTCCGATATGAGATTCTCTTTATTTATATTAAAATTCGTTATCTCATTAGCAAAATCTTTTGCTTTAATTGTAATTGTTGGTAAAAAATCAGCAAGAGGTCTGTTTTTAGGAATTTTCAATTTCTGTTTCATTTGACTGGTCGATTTTCCGCCAAAAAGTGCTGAGTCACCTTTACTCCTGATTCTGGCAAAACTTCGCTCATCCTTGACCCGTTCAAATATAACTTGAGACAGTTCCTTTTCTGAGTTTGTTAGTTTCTTGCGAGCTTCAAGACGTTCGATTTCTGCAATACGCTTCTCAATAATTTCCTGTTTACGAGTTTGTACAGCAAAATAAGTTTGAGCAAAAGCAATCTCTACTTTGTTTGGATCTCCGTTCTGGGCAATAAGATAACAGGCATAACGGGTTAATATAATATCATCAATTTCCCGTTTTGTATTGGAACCAATATCGACCATTTTACTGACTCCGGTAAAATGGTCTGATTTCTCCTGCCCCGATTTTATACATGCATTTATTGCTTTTAGTATTACAGTAGAAAAATTCTGCCATTTTGAGTAGCCTAACAGTTGTTGCAGGTCTCGAGCAAACCAGAATTCTACTCCATCCTCAGCAGAATGAGCAAAATCTTCAAATCTGGTATGTAATTTTTGTATTATCTCTTTTTTCATACTCTACTCCCTTTTGTCAAAGATACAAAAATGAGATGAAATGTACCAGTAAAATTAATAACCCTTGACGAAAGTTGAATTTTGTTTATATTATCGGGCTAAATTTAAGGAAGTACAAAAGATATGAAAAGAACATTTCAACCTTCGAATCGTAAGAAATTAAACGATCACGGTTTTAGAGCCAGAATGGCTACGAAAGGCGGACGCAGAGTTTTAGCCCGTCGCCGTGCTAAAGGCAGAAAAAGATTAACTGTTAAAGTTGCCCGCAAAAAATAGTATACCCCGGAGTAAAAGCCTCAAAAGTAAACCTGTCATAGACGGATTACTTGAATCAGGAGAGAAACTTTCCGGGGATTCTTTTTTGACTTTTTTTTCTTTCTCGACTGAGTTTAAAACCGCTATATTGGTGGGAAGAAAATTTGGAACGGCCGTTGAGAGAAACAGAATCAAACGACGCTTCAAAGAGGCTATTAGAGTTAATATAGAAAAACTTGTGAAACCGGTTCATATTGTTTTTCTGCCTCATAAAGAAATCGAGAAAGTCTCAGTTGAGAAATTAGATGCTGAAATCAGCCGACTATTCGACCGAATCAACGCTAAGGCATAAAATCTCAAGCCTTTTAGCTTACCCCCTCATATTTTTAATCTATATATACCGTTATACCTTATCTCCTATAATCGGTCAGAACTGCCGTTTTGAACCGACCTGTTCGAGATATGCTGAAGACGCCCTCAGGAAATATGGAGCATTTAAGGGGAGCATGATGGCAGGAAAACGCCTGCTCCGATGCCACCCGTGGCACGCCGGCGGATACGACCCGGTTGAATAATTTCGTTGAATAAAGAGAAGTTTGTCAGGTAAATAAGAAAGATAATGATTTAAACAGATATAGGGATAGAACATTGGACAAAAAAAATATTATTCTGATTGTCATATTAGGTGTATTTGTCATCTTTTATTTTCAGATCATGGAAGCTCTGGGATTATATACACCGGCAACTCCTCAACCACAAACTGAAATAGTCGATTCAACTGAAATCAAACCGGTTGATGATTATACCACCGATTCAATCGAGACTCGTCAGATTCCCGATTCAGATATTCCGGCTGCTGCAAACGCTGAAAATATCAAACCAGCAATCGATTCAATTGTTGCCGCAGACACGGTTGTTGTCGAAACAAATAAATATATCGTTACCCTTTCCTCACATGGTGGTGGTCCGGTATCGATTCTCTTAAAAGAACATTTTTATCGTGACGGCAGAAAAATAGAAATGCTTCCAAATGCTGATGCTGTCACACCCGATGCACGCTTTGCCGGCGGGACATATTCAACCTCTGATTCCTACTTTACATCCGATATTTCTCCCGGAACCTATGAATCTAAAAACAGTAATTTTGATATAACCTATACATACCAAAATGACGATGGTTCTGCTATCATACGTCATTATCGCTTCCACCCTGATTCTTATCATTATAGTTTTGCTCTTGAACTGGTTGAACCGGGTAAAATGGGATTAACCGGTAAATACTCACTTGTATGGAACACATCACCCGGTGTCACTGAACCACAGCCGAACACTGACTATGAAGCGATGATGGCAGTTACCTATCAGGGTGATTCATTTGAAAAATTAGATGACTACGAAGATAATCGGATGCGTCAATCACTCGACGGTACAACCCGTTGGGCTGGAGTTCATTCCAAGTATTTTGCATCGGTCATGATTCCAAAATCACGTGACGCCGAATCAGTCACCGCAACCGGTTCAATTGAAACAATAGAATATGATGGTGACTTAATCGATAAAAAATTGGTCAACGTCTCTATTGATATGCCGTTTGCAAATGTAGTTGCAATGTCCGATAGCTTTTACATCTATGTTGGACCGCTTGATTACAATCAAATGGAAAATTATGAAGTTCATCTGGAAGATATCCTCGACATCGGCACGACACCATTTATAGGATGGCTGATTAAGTTGTTTGCTATCCCGATTATGTGGATTTTGCCTAAGATGTATCAGTTTGTTCCAAACTACGGATTGGTAATTATCCTTTTTGCTCTTATGGTAAAAATCATCACACTCCCGCTCTCGATGAAATCTTTCAAATCAATGGCGGCGATGAAAGAGCTTCAGCCGCAACTTGAAGGTCTCAAGAAAAAACATGCTAAAGACCCCCAGAAGCTGAATCAGGAAACAATGAAGATGTATAAAAAGCACGGGGTTAATCCTATCTCCGGCTGTCTTCCGATGCTCCCGCAGATGCCTCTGTTTTTTGCTCTGTTTGCTGTTTTCCGTTCTACAATACTCCTTCGGGATGCTCCGTTTGTCTGGTTTATCGATGATCTTTCCCGGGGAGCAGCATCTTTTACCGACCCATATATGGTTTTAGTTCTGATAATGGTTCTTGCTCAGTATGCCTCCCAAAAAGTAACAATGGGTGGAGGTACCCAGCAGAATAAAATGTTCATGTATATCATGCCTCTATTTATGGGCTTTATCTTCAGAACATTTGCTTCCGGACTTGTATTGTACTGGACCTGCTTCTCAGTATTCTCACTCCTGGACTATGTTCTCTTTAAAAAGAACAAAGTTAAAAATCCGGAGGTTCAGTAAGGTAACAGAGTTACTTTTTATCAGCATGAGAGGTATCCAAAAAAATTAGACTCTGTGGTTAGAACCGATAGCTGAATTTTATCAAGTCATGCTGAGCGGAGTCTCGGCATGACTTTTTTATAATATGAAAAAGAACAAAATGAAAAATATATTACTCGAAGATACTATTGTTGCAATCATCACTCCTCCCGGCGAGGGAGGAATCGCTGCCCTACGTATTGCAGGTAATGATGCTCGCTCAATTCTGTCCAAACATTTTAAACCACAACAAAAGAACCGTGGTGTAAAACCGTTCCTGATGCGCTTCGGATTTTTTGTCGATGATTCAAAAAATGTTATTGATGAGATCATGACTGTTTATATGCCGGCCGGAAAATCATATACCGGTTGTGAACAGGTTGAGATATTCTGTCATGGCGGTAGACAGGTTGTTCGTTTGATTCAGGATACAATTATTGGATCAGGTGCCCGTATGGCGGAACCGGGAGAGTTTACTAAACTTGCGTTTTTGGCCGGAAAAATTGACCTGACCAAAGCTGAATCGGTTGCTGAAATAATATCTGCAAACACATCCAGTTCATTTGAAACCGCCCGGGAGCACCTTCTGGGAGCATATTCGGAGCATATTGGCATGCTCCGCGAGCAATTGATTGACATTCTGGCGGAAATCGAAGCCTCGATTGACTACCCTGAAGAGGAGATCGACCCGAAAGATCAGGAAAAACTCATTTCAGATTTTGACGATCTTTTAGGAAAAATATCAGAATTGAAAAAGTCGTATAAAGGCGGGCGAATTATCAATGAAGGGTTTAAAATAGCTATAGGTGGCCGCCCAAATGCCGGAAAATCATCACTTTTTAACCTCCTGTTACGGCAGCAGCGTGCATTAGTTACCCCAAAAGCCGGGACCACAAGGGATTACCTTTCAGAATGGATAGATATAGACGGATTTAAAGTAAATATCATCGATACAGCCGGACTTCGTAAAGCCGGAGGGACAATTGAAAAAGAAGGGCAGAAGTCAGCTAAATCAATTCTCAAATCAGCAGATTTAGTCCTCTGGCTTGTGGATATCAGCTCAAAAGGATATAAAAAACAGATAGAAACAGACTTACAAGACATAACAAATAATCATATCCTTAAGTTATACAATAAGATAGATAAGTCTGCATCATCTCCTGAACATCCCGATACTGATACAATACTAATAAGTTGTAAAACAGAAAAAGGGATATCCCAGCTAAAAAAAGAGATTTCAGCACGTATAAATGCTACAATACCGGATCTGACAGCCGGGGTAGTGGTAACCTCTGCCAGACACAAACAGAAATTCAGTAATGCGGAAAAGATGATAAAAGCAGCCAGAGACAAATGCCTGGAAAAAGAATCACCGGAACTTCCGGCTTTTGACCTCCGGGAAGCTCTAAAAGAACTCGATGAAATAACCGGTAAAGTATATAATGAGGATATCCTTGGACGAATATTTGCTAAGTTCTGTATCGGCAAGTAGATAAGGAGTATTTACCCTCTGTTAGTTTGGATAGAACAGGCTGTGCCTGTTTCACGTGAAACATTATTGATAAAGGCATATATATTATGGATTTAAATACTAATATCGATAAACCGATGCAATCAGAGTACCCTGATTGGGCCCAGAAGTACATCGATCAACTCCCCAATGATGGGTTGATTTTACAGCATATGAGAGATAGTTACAGCGAACTTAAAGAGCTGATTGTTGATTTACCGGAGGAAAAGCTCTTATACAGATATGAAGAAGGCAAATGGACGATAAAAGAGATACTTCAGCATATAATAGATGGTGAACGGGTTTTCCAGTACCGCTCTTTGGCTATAGCCCGCGACCCGAATGTTCAGCTTGCTGAGTTCGACCAGGATGTTTATGCTTCAGCCGTCAAACCGAATGAACGGGAGTTCAAAAAACTGCTCAAAGAGTTTAAACATGTCCGTAAATCAAGTTTATCTCTCTATAAATCAATGAATTCAGATGATTTTCTGAAATCCGTACAGGTCGGTAATTCCAATGTTTCCGTCAGATCGTATGCTTATATGATTGTCGGACATACAAAACATCATTTGGAAATTATCAGAAAATATTATATATAGTTGCACTATGAATTACGATTTTGATGTCATTATAATAGGCGGCGGTCATGCCGGAGTAGAAGCAGCTGATGTTTCTGCCCGGATGGGTAAAAAAGCCGGTTTAATCACGATGGATGCCTCAAAACTTGCTTTGATGTCCTGTAATCCTGCTATCGGTGGTATAGGTAAATCACATCTTGTCAAAGAGATAGACGCTCTCGGCGGTCTGATGGGGAAAGCTATCGATGCAACCGGAATCCAGTTCCGGAGATTAAATCTGTCCCGCGGACCGGCGGTCTGGTCGACCAGAGTCCAGGCTGATCGTATAAAGTATAATGATTATGTCGTAAACTATATCAAAGAACAGCATAATATAGAAGTAATCGAGGCATTAGCAGGTAAGTTACTCACGGAAAATGGCTCAATATGTGGAGTTCTGACAGAAAATGGGGATAAAATAACCTGCCGGACAGTTATTATCTGTTCCGGCACATTTTTAGGCGGTTTAATCCATATCGGTCCCACTAAAATCAAAGCCGGGAGATTAGGGGAAAACGCTGCATATAAACTCTCAGATTCATTGGATGAGCTTGGATTCGAATTAGGCAGACTAAAAACAGGGACACCGCCAAGATTAAATGGTGATACAATAGATTTTGATAAATGTGAGCTCCAACCGGGTGATACCCCGATTCCCTATTACACAAATGATTGTAATCGACCTGATTTTAAGCAGATGCCTTGCTATTTAACTTACACAACAGCCGAGACTAAAGCTATTGTTTCCAAACATTTCAATGATTCCCCTATCTTTTCAGGTCAGATAAACTCAACCGGCCCAAGGTATTGTCCCTCTATTGAAGATAAGTTTTACCGCTTTGCTGATAAAGAGCGCCATCAGCTCTTTTTAGAACCGGAAGGAAACGGTACCAATGAGATTTACCCGAATGGTTTTTCAACCGCACTTCCCGAGGAAATCCAGCATAAAGCTATCCGGACAGTTGAAGGACTCGAAAAAGTTGAGATAACCAAACCTGGTTACGCTGTCGAATATGATTACTGTCCTGCTTACCAGATAAAACCAAATCTGGAGACTAAAAGAGTATCCGGGCTTTTCTTTGCCGGTCAGATAAACGGGACCTCTGGATATGAAGAAGCTGCCGGACAGGGGCTTATGGCTGGAATAAATGCTGTTTTGTACCTTGAAAAGGAAAAACCGTTTATTTTAGACCGTTCCGAAGCATATCTTGGCGTTATGATAGATGATCTGACGACCAGATCCACGACTGAACCATATAGATTGTTTACTTCAAGAGCCGAATACAGACTGGCAATCCGGGAAGATAATGCCCGTGACCGGATGTATCGATATGCCCGCAGATTTAACCTTGTGGATGAAGCAAAACTCGATGCATTTGATAAATTAGTCGCTGATACTTCAACTGAGATAGGTCTGCTAAAATCAAATAGGATTCATATCTCACAACTCGGTGAAGTTGGAGAACGGTTTAAACGCAAAGATTCTATTAGCTTGGAAGAATATCTCAAACAACCGGGAGTCACTGTCCATGACCTGATTCCTCTGTTAGGTAACTTTAATGGTGATTTCTCCGACAACAGGGAGATACTTGAACGAGCTGCAATTGATATCAAATATGCGGGATATATAGAAAAGCAACAACGGGAGATCAACAAATTCAAAAAGATGGAAAATGAATCGATACCGGAACAATTTGACTATACTGATATCACCGGACTTAAAAACGAAGCAAAAGAGAAATTTACCCGTTTCCGTCCGATTTCATTGGGACAGGCAAGCCGTATCGAGGGGATAACCCCCGGGGATGTTGCTGTATTATCCATTTATCTGAAAAAGCATAAAGATACTATCACAAAATGAGTATTAAGCAGATTAAGTTTGATATAGATTCCGTTCTCACCCAGCATAATCAGGAAAAACTGCAGAATTTCTACGATGTACTCAAATCGGAGAATGAAAAGCTCAATCTTGTTTCACGTGAAACAATCGAGACCGGACTGCCTCAGCTTGCCGCCGAATCACTGCTTCCATTGGAATTCTTGAAAATAAAACAATTCGACAGTTACCTCGATATAGGTTCCGGCGGAGGGATACCTTCATTTCCGATACTAATCTCTGAACAAGTTAAAAGAGCGACCCTGGTAGAGAGAATCGGGAAAAAGGCAAAATCTCTCGAACGAATGGCTGAATCGATGGAAATAAGCAAACTGAATATTTTCAACCAGACCATCGAAGATATCAAATTCGAAAAGAAATTTGACCTCATCAGTATGCGTCTTGTAAAGCTTACCGATAAACTTTTGAAAAAAATCACTCAAAACCTCTCCAAAGATGGCATTTTTCTTTATTATTATAAGCCAGAAATCAGCATGGAAAAGTTTTCTTGTTCGTCTGTAACTTATTCATATTCAACAGGTCTCAAAACACCTGATAAATTTTTCTCCGTAATCACAAAAAATATATAGTCTTAGACGATTTTTTAGTTGCGTTTACCGTTGTGCATTTATACAATACGGTAACTGATTTGTCTATACGAAGTAAGGAGATATATCGTGGCAAAAATTATTTCAATCATCAACCAAAAAGGTGGAGTCGGTAAAACTACTACGGCGGTCAATCTCTCCTCCTGTTTGGCTGCTGCCGAACATAAAACCTGTTTGGTCGACATGGATCCGCAGGCAAACTCTACATCCGGAATCGGACTCGAACGGGATGTCGAGCCATCTATCTACGATGTCCTGATAGGCAGTAAAACTATCCATGAAGCTATCCATCCCACCGAACTTGGATACTTAAATGTTATCCCGTCATCAATCTCGTTAGTCGGCGCCGAAATCGAACTGGTCAACATGATGGCAAGAGAGACCCGTTTAAAGACTGCATTGACCCACATTACCAATGATTACGAATACATCATTGTTGACTGTCCACCCTCACTCGGTATTCTGACTATCAACACTTTGACAGCATCGAGTTCGATTATCATTCCGATCCAGTGTGAGTATTATGCACTCGAAGGATTGTCTCAGTTGATGAACACTGTCAATCTTGTCAAAGAGAACCTTAATCCTTCATTGGAGATTGAAGGGGTTCTTCTGACAATGTACGACGGACGTTTGAATCTTTCCCGGCAGGTATCAGATGAAGTAAAAAAATATTTCAACAGTAAAGTATATGACACGGTCATCTCGCGAAACGTTCGGCTTTCCGAAGCTCCGTCGTTTGGTAAACCAATTATCCTCTATGATATTCTTTCAACAGGTGCTGAGAATTATATGTCATTAACTAAAGAGGTACTTGCCCAATGAGTAAACTTGTCTTAGGAAAAGGACTGGGAGCTTTGATTCCCGGTGATGAAAAAAAGGAAGCGGATTCTAAAAAATACAAACGGGTACCTCTTGATCAGATTGAACCGAATCCGATGCAGCCACGGCAGGAGTTTAAAGAAGAAGCGCTCAACCAGCTTGCCCAGTCATTAAAAGAGAACGGACTGATGCAGCCGCTTGTCGTTAAACAGAACGGTAACAACTATGTTATTATCGCAGGTGAACGACGCTTCCGCGCATCAAAGCTTGCCGGCCTCACCGAAGTCCCGGTGTTGATGATGGAAGATGTCTCTGATGAACGGATGCTTGAACTTGCTCTTATTGAAAACATCCAGCGTGAAAACTTAAACCCGATTGAAACAGCTGAAGCATATAAACATCTTTTGGAAAAATGTAAACTGACCCAGAACGAACTTGCTGACCGGGTCGGTAAATCCCGTACAGCTGTTGCAAACACAATGCGTTTGATTGCACTGCCGAACCAGATAAAGCAGTTTCTTCGTGATGAAAAGATTACCGAAGGTCATGCCCGAGCAATTCTATCATTGGAACATGAAGCCGATATGCTGAAACTTGCTGACCAGATAGTGAGCGATTCCCTTTCGGTCCGGCAGGTAGAGGCTGAAACAACTAAAACAAAAAAACGGCGGTTGATTCCAAAGAAGAACCATCCTGCCTTTGCTGATGTCGAGACATATTTAAAACGGCTTTTAGGAACATCAGTAAAATTAAAACCGGGATTAAAACGCGGTAAAATAGAAATTGAGTATTACACAACAGACGATTTAGACAGGTTGCTTGAGTTATTTAAAAAGATTGAACAATAACAATGAGTGAGCCGAAGTATTACACGGTGATGCTGGTACCGGATGGTACCCAGCAGAGATCCGGATTTAAAATCAGACAATGGTTGTTGAAAACTATTATAGTTGTTACCGGGCTGTTGTTACTCGGGATGATTCTCTTTTTTGTTTTTTATGGTAAAGTTCTTACCCGTGCGGCAATGGCTGACCAGCTTGAAAAAGAAAACGACCGGTTGAAGAAGTATCAGTACAAAGTGCAGTTGCTGGAAAACAATTTACTCGAGGCACGCGATATTGTCACTCGCCTGACCCAGCTTGCCGGAATCGATATGAAATTTCCGGAACTGCCCGACGACTCGATCCTGTTTGAATCGCTTGAAGATAAAGCAAACGCATTTATGCCTCGCACAGCAAATTCTGACTTCACTATTCCGTCAGGTCTGCCGATAACAGGATTTATAAGTCAGGATTTTGAAATCAAAGACGGTAAACATTTTCATCCCGGTGTCGATATAGCATGTGCAGAGGGGCTTCCCGTGCTTGCGACCGCATCGGGGGAAGTCGTCTATGCTAACTTTGACTCTACATATGGCTATATGGTAGTGCTGCAGCACAATGACTCGGTCACAACGATATATGGCCATAATAAAGAGTTGTTAGTTGAACAAGGAGAGAATATATTAGCCGGTGGCAGAATTGCTTTGTCGGGAAACACAGGTATTTCGACAGCACCTCATGTCCACTATGAAGTTAGAATAAATAATAAACCTATAGATCCTTTGGATTATCCATATGAAAAAAAACAATAGCGAATCGGATGGACTCATGAATACTATAATCGGAAAAGATACCGTAATCAACGGTACGCTTGACATCAAAGGTGCCCTGAGGGTAGACGGCACTGTAAAAGGGAAAATCAATTGTTCTGACTGTGTCACAGTCGGTTCAACTGGTATCGTCGAAGCTGAAATCGAAGCTGAATCAGCCATTATTGCCGGCCGGATGCTCGGGAATGTCGTCACAACAGAAACAATCGAACTTCAGGCTAAATGTGAGATGGAAGGTGATTTAAAAACCAAATCACTGGTCATCGAACAGGGAGCAGTTTTCTGTGGTGCATGCAATATGAAAGATACCAGACCAAATTTAGGATTTCTTGCCCCTGAGAAAGAAACCGAAAAAGTCAGTTCTGACGAAGACAGCAAATTTTAGGGTGTGAATAACTAACCTCTTTTGTGGAAAAGTAGTCTCTTTTGTGGATATCTACTTATCTCATTGTCCTGCTTTGAGATAATATCCGGCAAACATGGACATTGAATATCGTTTATCCACAAACCTGAGGAATATGTATATTTTATTAAGTCTTTGTTAGGACTATATTTACCCTAATTTTGTTAAGCGAAACATCAATTTTGATACAAATATGGACGATTTTCCGGTTTCTCTGTATAATGTATACCGAATTTGAAAACAGCAATTTTTTTAATGTAAAGATGAGTGGATTGAGAGTCCTCCGGAGGAATAATGACCAATAATTCTGATATTCAGGCTGTCGAAAACCTGAATAATGCCTATACAAATATCAAATCCGAAATCGCTAAAGTTATCATCGGACAAGACAAAGTCATCGAACAATTATTAATATCTTTGCTCTCATCCGGCCACTGCCTTTTAGTTGGTGTTCCGGGTCTTGCGAAAACACTTTTGATTTCCACCCTTGCTCAGGTTCTGAATTTGAACTTCAACCGTATTCAATTTACTCCGGACCTGATGCCATCCGACATCACCGGTACGGAGATTATCGAAGAAGATCACACCACCGGAAAACGGCAATTCCGTTTTGTCAAAGGTCCCGTTTTTGCAAATATAATCTTAGCTGACGAAATCAACCGTACTCCTCCGAAAACGCAGGCTGCTCTCTTACAGGCTATGCAGGAACATGAAGTCACCGCGGCCGGGGATACATTTAAACTTGATGAACCGTTTTTTGTCTTAGCGACTCAGAACCCGATTGAACAGGAAGGTACTTACCCGCTTCCCGAAGCGCAGCTTGACCGCTTTATGTTTAATGTCATGGTCGAGTATCCATCGGCGCAAGAGGAAGTTGATATTGTCAAATCGACAACAGCTGTTCCTGATTATAAAATTGATAAAATTCTCTCACCGGAAGAGATTATCGCATTCCAGCAATTAGTTCGCAGAGTTCCGGTATCCGACCATCTGATTGAATACGCTGTGAATCTGGTTCGTGCTTCCCGCCCGGCAGAAGATGACGCTCCGGAATTTATCAAAAACTGGGTCAACTGGGGTGCCGGTCCGAGAGCATCGCAATATCTGATTCTGGCTGCTAAGACCAAAGCGATTTTAGAAGGTCGTCCGACTCCGGGACCGGAAGATGTCCGCTTTGCTGCATACCCGGTATTGAGACATCGTATCGTAACCTCGTTTAATGCTGAGGCTGACGGTATCGATTCAATGGAAATTATCAAACGACTTTTAGAAACCGTAAAACCACCCAAACAGGATTAGAATATAAATTGTTAGAAGTGTGTCATTTGAGTCTTCAGACTCAAATGAGTAAAACTTGTGAATCTGAAGATTCACAAATCAGATACAAAGGAAATGTTAAGTGTCCTTTGAGTCTTCAGACTCAAAGGAATACAACTTGAGAAACTAAAGATTCTCAAGTCACACAAAATCATAATTATTCTTCGACAAGTTCAGAGTTTTAAGTCACCCTGAGCGGAGTCGAAGGGGACTTGAATAAATAATAAAAGCTTAGTAACTAAAGGATTAGTCATGCTGAGCTTGTCGAAGCATGTACAAATAAACTATGTTCAATTATAAACTGAGAAATTTTACGCCGTGTGCCAAGCTGTTTGTCGGGATGACGACTATCCTGATGCTTGGTGTTGTGCTCTGGTCAATGCTTATCTTCTACGTCGACAAAGGACTTATCGACGAAGGTACCGTCCCGGACTATATGGTCGAAGAACAATCCGATGCCATTGATGATTATGTCAAAGATGCCTATGTCGATGCCGTCGATATTGTCAACGACTCATTATCGGAACTTGCACCTGACTGGGATACGAATTTTGCTGAAGAATCAACAGAAGTCACAGACCCCGAGCTGTTGACTGAAATATTTATCGAGTCAGATATCGAAGGGGATGGCGTCCCGCTTATCGATGAAATTGTTGATGAAGAAGCTGAGTATGATTGGGTAATGCATCTTCGCCATAATGTCGGACTTGCCCATACCCATATCAACGGACAGACACTTTTGTATTTTGTCTTAGTGCTGTTCTTGGTGTTGACCGGCGTGAAACCAAAACTGAAACGGATCCTGACGGTTGTATTTGGTGTAACGATTTTTACCCATACGATCGGGCTGACCGGTGAAGGTTTCCATTGGATATTTGATGACCTGCTTGCAGTAAGCGGTGTCGGACTGTTGGTCTTGATTCCGTATATATCATTTTTAGTGTTAGCCGAACTGTTTAAAAAACCGGATGCGGATTTAAGTAAGTAGAAAGTGATACTTCGACAGGCTCAGTATGACATTGTTTTCAAGTCACCCTGAGCGGAGTTGAAGGGGACTTGAAAAAATGAAACAAAAATTCTCCATAGCGATACACGGCGGTGCCGGAACGATTCTTCGCGAGAAGATTACCAAAAAAACCGATAAAGATTACCGCGAAGGTCTGCATCAGTCAATCACAGCCGGAATAGATATCCTCAAAGCCGGTGGTTCTGCACTTGATGCGTGTACAGCTGCGGTTATTGTCATGGAAGATTCGGAACTGTTTAACGCCGGTAAAGGTTCCGTTTTCACTAACGAGGGTACAAATGAAATGGATGCCTCCATTATGGACGGCAAATCCAAAGAGTGCGGTGCAATCAGCTGTGTGAAAACAGTACGCAATCCGATTTTGCTTGCGAAACTTATTATGGAAAAATCAAATCATGTTCATCTCTCCGGTGAAGGTGCCGAAAAGTTTGCTGAGATGCACGGACTTGCCTTCGAAGATAAGGACTACTTTTTCACCAAACGGAGATGGTTCCAATTGCAGACTGTTCTCGCTAGAGAGAAAGAGATTCAAGAGACGGTCACAATTCTCGACCATGACGGTGATGACGGCAAACATGGAACCGTCGGTTGTGTTGCCCTTGATAATGATGGAAATCTTGCCGCTGCTACATCATCCGGTGGGATGACCAACAAAAAGTTCAATCGGGTCGGCGACACTCCCGTCATCGGTGCCGGGAATTATGCTGATAATGACAGCTGTGCTGTTTCAGCAACCGGGCATGGTGAGTATGTGATGCGTTTGTTGACAGCATATGATGTTTCAGCGATGATGCTCTATAAAAATATGAGCTTAAAAGATTCATCTGCCAATGCGATTGACAAATTATCCAAGCTTGGCGGCTCCGGTGGCATTATCGCTATTGATAAAAACGGAACGATAACAATGCCGATGAACACACCGGGGATGTACCGGGCATCCTGTACAAATACTGAAACCGAACCGAACGTAAAGATTTTTGCTGATGAATAACTTGGGAACATACATCGACAAGCTCAGTATGACTTATTATAGAGAAGATTATATTATAAATTGTCACCCTGAGCCTGTCGAAGGGTGCACTTTATTGTGTCCTTTGAATCTTCAGATTCAAAGGACAAATCAAAGTTTGTGAATCTGAAGATTCACAAACCACATGAAAGATGTTTAATTTCAAGTCACACTGAGCGAAGTCGAAGTGGACTTGAATAATTAGTAGGTCAAGAACCCTGCGCTCTTGACATGAAAGAAATTGAATGAGTAACGATTACAGAAAATATCTCGAACCGGAGTTTGTTTCCAAACTGAAAGGGATGGAACTTCGCGCCCGTATGGTTGTCGAGGGATTCATCGCCGGGATGCACAAGTCTCCATACCACGGTTTTTCAGTCGAGTTTGCCGAACATCGCCAGTATATGCCGGGTGACAACATCCGAGATATAGACTGGAAAGTATACGCCAAGTCCGACCGCTATTACATCAAACAGTACGAAGAGGAAACCAACCTCAAAGCCTACCTTTTACTCGACTGTTCAAAATCAATGGCGTATCGTTCTGATGAAAAATTCTCAACCAAACTTGACTATGCAGGGATGCTTTCCGGAGCACTTTCCTATATGCTCCTGCGTCAGCGTGATGCTGTCGGGCTGGTTACCTTTGATGAAAAGATGCGCCGCTATATTCCGCCCCGTTCAAAAACCGGACATCTGCATATGCTTCTGAACGAAATAGCAAAACAGGAACCGTCACTTGAGACCGATATTTCGGCAACACTGCATGAAATGGCCGAACGAATCAAACGGCGCGGACTGGTTATTCTGATGTCGGATTTGCTTGACGATGCCGAAAAGATTATCTCCGGTTTAAAACATTTCCGCTATAACAATCATGAAGTTATCGTTTTCCATATTCTCGACCCGCGTGAACGGGATTTTGCTTTTCCGCGTGAAGCGATTTTTAAAGATATGGAGACCGGTGAAGAAATCACGACTTTACCGTATCAAATCAAAAAAGATTTCAAGGATCAGGTCGAGTCTTTTTCCGAAGAGATAGCGACCGCCTGCCGCCAGTCTAATATAGATTATATCCCGATAGATACATCGATGAGTTTTGACAAAGCACTATATGCCTTTTTGTCCAAACGGGAGCGGTTGTTTTAACAATTTCCCTCTTGCCAAAATCTGAAATTTCCCTACCTTATCATCATGTACAACGAAACAGTCATGGATCATTTTGAAAATCCCCGTAACGCCGGGGAAATACCTGATGCCAACGCTGTCGGTCAGGTCGGCAATCCCAACTGCGGTGACGTCATGAAGATGTACCTCAAAATCGAAGACGGTAAAATCGCCGACATCAAATACAAAACATTCGGGTGTGCCGCCGCAATTGCAACATCTTCGGCTGCATCGGAAATGCTCATAGGTAAAACAATCGAGGAAGCCGAAAAACTTACCAGGATGGATATAGTCGAATATCTCAACGGTCTCCCTGAACAGAAAATCGCCTGCTCGACCATCGCCCCCGATGCTGTAAAAGCAGCTCTCCAGGATTTCCGCTCCAAAAAATAGAACTTGCAGACGAGGACGTCTGCAATGCACATTTTAACGACTGCAATGCACAACTTCCTTATAAAAACAATATAAAGTCTGTCACACTGAGCTTGTCGAAGTGTGCTCCGTTAAATCTATATTATTCAAGTCACACTGAGCGGAGTCGAAGTGGACTTGAAAAATTGAATAATATACAAAATTCCGAGTATCTTTATTAAAGAAAAGGAGTACTATATGCAGCAGAGTCTCAATTTCAGATGTCCGAAATGTAGTTCTGATACCTACAATATCGGCGAAATGCGGGCAGCCGGCGGCTTTTGGAGTAAGATATTCGATGTTCAGGGAGCCAAGTTCAGTTCGGTAACCTGCATGCGTTGTAAATACACCGAATTTTACAAAGCAGATAGTTCAGTGTTAGGTAATATTTTCGATCTGTTTACGAATTAGTAAAAAAGTCAAGAGCACAGGGCTCTTGACCTACTAAAGTTTGTATAAGAATTATGAAAAAAATTACAATCTATCTGATAATATTTATTATTTTGTCATTTACTCTATCATCTTTTTCAGTTGATTTATCCAACGTTAAGTACGGCGATATCATATTCCAAAACTCCCTCTCTCGGCAGAGTAAAGCTATCGAACTTGCTACTCATTCTAAATATACACACGTCGGAATTATATTTTATAAAGATTCAATACCATTTGTCCTCGAGGCTGTCCATCCAGTCACTTATACAAAACTCGATCAATGGATTGTCCGTGGTGTTGATGATTTTTATGTTATCAAGCGTTTGACTGGTTCCGATTCACTCTTAACTTCAGATGTTATTCAGAATATGATCTTTGAGGGTGATAAATTTCTCAATAAACGGTATGACCGGTATTTCAACTGGTCCGATGCAGAGCTTTACTGTTCAGAGCTCGTCTGGAAAGTCTTCGAACGGGGTGCGGATATTGAGCTGTGTGAATTAAAGAAAATGAAAGAGTACGATCTATCCAATCCGATTGTAAAAGCTGTTATGCAAAGACGCTACGGCAACAATCCGCCTCTTGAGGAAAGTATGGTATCACCTGAGGATATAGCTGATTCTGAGTTGTTAACAGAAATTTACACATCTACCAAAAAATAATTTATTCTTTTTCCAACAATAGAAATCTTGCAATTTTATCAGACTTATATATTAAAAACATACAAAGTCCAAATATTATTATATGTAAAACTACTGTATTTATAAGTGTAAAATAATCCTTGTATTCGTATGCATTATAACTGAATACCTTATGAAGGAATCTATATAAATTATGAGAAAGAAAATAAAAACCTAAAAGTATAAGACCAACCTGGAGAACTTTTAATGCATCAATGACTCTGATAGTTTCTTCTCTATCTTCAATTTTTAACTTCTTGGAGATTATTTTTGGTTTAAAGAAAAGAACTATACCAATTATAAATAATACAAAACCAGGTAAAAAGTACATTTCATATGTACCATTTATATAGTATTCAAAATCGACAATGATAAATTTAATTGCAAACGATACTTCCATAAAATTGTACAGCACAAAAAACAATCCAACCAACCTCACACCAATCTCAAACAAACCCCGCATGTTTCCTCCTCATTATTTCAATTCAAACAGTGATTCTTCGTAGTCGTGTACTTTGACAAAGCCTAACTTTTTATACGATGCTATCGCCGCTGGATTATCAGACCGTACATTCAGACAGACAAGCTTTTCATCAGCCGTTAATTTTTCCAGCAGATGCGATGTCACAATCGTCGCCAGCCCTTTACCACGGTACTCCGGGTCGGTAGTGATATTCCCAAGCACAGCAACTTTGTATTTGTCCGAATCGACATGTACTCCAGTCACCGATACAATTTTATTATCTATTATCACACCGTAATATTTTCCGGTCTCAAGCATCTTTTCAATAAAATAGTTTTCCGGATAAGCACGTTCATATAATGACTCAAGTTCCGGTATATGAGTTTTATCAAGCTGTACGATATTATGCCCGTCTTTATTCTCAACTTTATGAAATGTCTGCAGCTGCATTTTGTAAAAAGAACCGAGTGATGATTCCTTGAATGCATCCAAAAACTTTTTCCGGGAATTTTTGAAAAAATGGCAATAAAACTTCGGGGGCATCAGCGGAATCATCTGCTCAAGGAGACCGTCAAACCGTTCCGAAACACCAAAAGCCATTATCGATGGGACTTTGCATCCGGTATAGATTAAAATACACTCTTCAATCCTTGCCCGGTCGGCATAATCAACTGCCCATTGACAATTGTCCCAGTAGAAATCATCAAGGTCACCTAAATGGTAGGAAAAAAGCACCTTGTCTTTTTCAAAGTGATGCTGCAATCTCGGTTTGTCGGTTGTAAAGATCAGCATAGGGATCGAATTATGTTAAGTAATCAATCTTTATCTTCAGGAGCAAACAGTTCATCCGGAATTTCAACATTCACCTGCGGATTGCGGTAATATTCGGTTCCTGCGAATTTCACACCGATGAAAAACATCGCTTTTCCTTTACCGGCGATATCAAACTGTTTTGGAAACCAGAAGTTTTCATCAGTCGGAGCAAAGAGAATCGACATGTTGAACTCTTTCATTTTAAACATCATCTTTTTCACAAGTTTCGCCGGCTGGAAATCAACCCGGACCAACTGAAAAGATTCAGAGTCAAAATAAAAGTTACCGTTGATTAAATCCGGGTCCTCTTCTTTTGCCTCAACTTTAAAATGATGGCAGATATATCCCTCAATCGAATCGTTGGCTATACCGAGATAGTCAATTGTATATAATGCAGTATCATGAAACGGTTCAAGCATCGAATAGGAGATATCCTTTGCTTTCCGTTTTTCTTTTTTCTCTTTGCGGTCTTTTGCTTCATCTTTCAGTTTTTTCTCTTCCTGAAGCTCGCCTTCTTTGTAGAAGGCAAGGAACTCCTCGTGGAACAGAGCGGTATCCTCAAGATATTTGACTGAGATTTTTTTATCAAAGCGGATCTTTTCTACAAACTCACCATCTTTGTCTTCACCCTCGATATATTCAGCATCAAACGTCACCGTCTGTACCTGTTCTCTCTGGTGCTGCTCGACCATGAGAATCTGTTTAATCAGGCCGTCTTTTTCAGTATCATTCTGTGCGGAAAGATTCGGAATTATCAGGAACAATAGTACTGTTACGGTTATCAGTTTTTTCATAACTGTTTGCCCTCTTGTATAAGTATTTCTTTTATAGTATCACCAACAACCAGTTTATCAACTTCATCCATGCCGAATATCACCTGTCCGAAGACAGTATACCGGGCATCAAGATGCGGAAGCGGTGTATGTGCGATAAAAAATTGTGACCCGCCGGTATCTTTTCCCGATGTCGCCACACCGACTGTCCCGCGGATATACGGAACATCGGAGTATTCACATCGAATCATATACCCGGGTCCGCCCCAACCGGTACCTTCGGGGTCACCACCCTGAGCAACAAAGCTTGAGATGACCCGATGAAAAATCAGATTGTCATAAAAACCTTTTTCAGCAAGGTCGATAAAATTCATTACCGTAAGCGGGGCGACATCAAAATAAAGTTCAAGGTCAAACTGACCTTTTGATGTTATAATTGTTGCCGTTGGATTTACTCTATATTTTTTAATCGCTTTTTCAATTTGTGATGTTGAAAATCTCGTTTGTACCGTGCGAAGCATATCGGAGCGGTCTTCACCGAGTATATCATTATACTGGGCAATCGCTTCTTTACGGACAATATAATTTTTGTCAAGGGAAGCGTTGACAAGTATACGCAATGCGTTGGTATCATTTTTATTATCCGATAAAAATCTTCCGGCACAATCAGCGAGAGACCGGCGGATATCGCTTTTGAGGTTTGCTGCATTCATCGAGATATTTCTTAACTGGGGAAGATAGGCAATGAGTTTGCGTGTAGTGATTTCATCAATCGCCACTGAGCGCATGACAAAATTGCTGTCAGCCAACGCCTGATCAAGATAGAATTTCAGATTGGTGCTGTCGATATCAAGAAGCTGCGACATCGCAGTCATCCGCACGAGCGGGTCTGAATCCGAAAAAAGAATCGAAAGCCGGGGAATATTATTTTTAGAACCGATTATTCCAAACGCTTCGGCTGCTGCTGCCCGAATCTGCCGGTTCTCATTCCGCATTAACGAATCAATTTTCATCACAGCTTTATCCTGTTCGGTTGCCGCAAGATATTTAATCGATGCTGAAATGATATTGGGTGAGTTGTTCGTTTCCAGAATATAGCGAATATCTTCAAGAGCTGTCTGATTATTCTGACGGAAAAGACCGTTGATAATATCGACCAACAGTTTTTCATCTTTGGTTTTGGGAAGCAGCGCGGCTAATTTCTTTTTCGAAGTATCATCCTCTTTGCCGGCCAGAATTGAAATCGCTGTTGCAACGACATTTTTATCGGAATCATTTAAGGCAATTGTAAGATAATGAATGGCACCTTTGTTATCCGACAAACCGACTCCGCGAAGAGCAAGTGACCGGACAAACGGGTCAGCATCGGCTAAAAACGACACATAGGTATTATAAGCATCCTGAACCCGCATCCGAGAGAGGGCATATAGTGCCGCAAGCTGTGCCTCTTCATCCTTTTCTTGTTCAATAAAATCTATCAAAGCCGTAGCTTCAGTTCTGGCGTTTGCCCGAAAGAGCGCATAACATGCCTGGGCTCGAACCTCTGGTGAAGGATGCAGCAGAAACGAAGTCAACTCTTTATGTATACCGGTCGAAGTACTGTCAGCCAATCGTCCTATTGATGCTACAATATTTTCAGCTACCCGCGAGGGAGCCGTCTGAGCAAGGTCAGCGAGAGGGTTGGTATATTTTGATTCTCCGGTTAGTCCGATGGCGAATGCCGCAACCGAAGCGACATCGTCAACATCTTCAGCTACCAATCGATACAGCAATTCACCGGCTCCTTTGGCGCCAATGCGGCCGACCGCAAGAGCTGCTCTGGCTCTGATGGAGACAACTGAATCCTGGGTATAAGAAATAAGTTTTGCAGAAAAATCACGGCTGTCTTCAAGATGAATGATTTCAGCAATTTTCTCTTCGTGTGTCCGTTCACGGATGTTATCATAAATGTAAAAAGCAGCGACAGCAAATAAAGCTATCACAAGTAACGTTAGTATCAAATTTTTCATAATCTAAAATCTACGGTAGTCTTTATAATCGGTCAACTATTATTGTAGACATAAAAAAACCCCTACCCGCAGGCAGGGGTTAGAAATTCAGTCCTGTATGCTATAGTTGTTGCCAAATATAATGATAATTTGCACTCGCTTTATCACCATTTTCGCCATAATAGCTTTCAATTCGCATTTTATAGACTATTCCACCGGTTCTTAACAGATAAACATTGGAATTAGAAAAAAGCTGATGTAGTGGTGGTCCTGTATAAGTATACCATTCAGTTAAAGCTGAACCAGCAATATCCGGGAATAACGGTGCACCGGTCGGCTGAGCGGTAAAGCCTGCAAAATCTGTTGAGTCAGCAAGTTCTGTAAATGCCGGGAAAGCAGCACAATCTCCTGAACCGTTCGGCCCGGAATTTTGTCCGATTTCGTAAGAATAGAACATGATATCCCAATCAAGTGAGTTTGTCGGATCAGCAGGTGTGACTGTTGTACCGGAAGAGAAATCAAAGTAAGCAGGATTTGCACCAACGGCAATCGAAGTTTCAACAGCACTTCCGTCCAATACCAGCGAATTTGCTGTTGATTGGTAAAAGTATTTAATATATACCGTTCCCATGTCTGGTGGCATACCGCCTCCAACCATTGAGTCTACTTGAAACTTAATATAATGATCCCCTGATGCATCGACCATAGAATATACAAATTGATTGGCAGTTAGTTGATGTGTCTGAGGATTATAATTATACCATTCATCAATAAAATAATCGATATAATCAGATACCCAGGTTGCGCCAAGAGTGTCAGCGATCGTTACACCACTATAATCCACAACACCTAAATCGGCTACTTCGACATCACCGCTATTGTTAGTTGAGGACCCGCCATTAGTTTTAATCTCTTCACGACGGAAAGCGATATCCCAAGCTGTTGCAGCTGAATTGTTCACCACAAGTTTCGGCACACCGGTTGTGGTTGTGTCTTTTGTGTCGAACGAGAAATAAGTAAAATTATCACTGTCGGTACCGTCAATATTTGATGACCAGTAACCTCCGGTTGCATTCCATGTTGATGTTGCAGTTCCGGTCGGTGTACCACCACCAGTCGGTCCATCCTCATCATCATCTGAACAACCTACAAGCGCAAAAAGTAAACCAAAAACAGTTAAGTAAGTTAAAAAATGTTTCATACTCTGCTCCTTATTCTTTTATAAACTAAAATCATATTTTATTCCTGTAAAAACTGTCAATCCCGGCCAATAGCCGAAATCGACATTAGTATTATCAGTAAGGTTTTCACCGCGTACAAAAATTTCCAAATTATTGTCAAATCGTTTAAACAAATTCAAATTAATGCGAAAGCGTTGTGGCGCATATTGATTTTCCAATACGATATTTCCATCACTATCAACATTTTCATTCCCACCGGTATTGGAACGGGGAACCCAGATCTTCTTCGATGCAAAATCACCATAAAACGAACCGCCAAATCCACTCTTTTGAAATAACCATGTTAAAAAGAATTTTAGGGTGTGAACAGGTCGGTTTCGAAGTTCGTCTCCGGTAGAAAGATCTTTTGTTTTCAGATAATTATATGAAAATGAAAAATCAGTCGATTTGTTTAACCTGATTCTTGATTCCCATTCAATCCCCTGTGTAATTGCTGCTTCGATATTTTGATAAACATATCGTCCACGCCAGTAACCATCATCAAAGTCTATCCAGATAAAATCAATCAAGTTATCAAGGTGATTATAAAAGTATGTAATACGGTGCAATCCGATTGTACCATAAGAAAATTCGGCTGATATCGATGAGTTGATAGAGTTTTCTTCTTTCATCTCTTTGAAATCAGCATCCGATCCAATCGTTTCAGGGTCGATAGCATTTCCTCCGTAGACGATGTATCCGGCCGATGTATGATCAAAAACAAAATACTGTTCTTTAATTGAAGGGGATCTAAAACCTTTTCCGACAAAACCCCTAAATTTAATCTGCTCATTAGGCTTGTACATTAAATTAAAAGACGGGTTAAAATGTCCCCCGAAAGAAGAATGGTGCTCGTACCTGCTTCCAATAATCATATTCAATTGCTTTAGTAACTGATATTCATACTGCAGATAGGTTGCATAAGATTTATCTGCTTCTTTTGTGCTTATCAATTCTGTTGAAGTCAAGTCCTGATAATTATAATCAAATCCGTAAGTAGCTATATGATTTTCGCCTATTACATAATTGGAGGTATACGAAGCTTCCATAAAGAGGTCCTGCGTATCCGATGTGTCTTCCCAGGTACCATCTGAGACAGCGAATTTATTCCATTTATGATCGTAATAAGTAGCAAACAGACGCATCTTCATTGAATACTTATCACCGGAAAGATAATTCATATTCAATGAACCTTCATACCGTTTATTTTCTTCGATATCATCAAAAGGAACATCTACAGTATCGCTGATAGCATTCAGTTTTCTTTTTTCCGATTCAATCCATTCACGTTTTTCCTGCATATATCTGCCGGATAAAATCAAATCCATATTTTCAGATAACTTACGCTTATATTTTGATGTACCATTCCATCGTTTTATTTTCTCTTGTCCATTTGTATGAAGCGTTGTTTTATCAAGGTCGAAGCCATCGGTTGAATAATAATTGGCTCCCAGTAACATTGAATTACGACTTGTACCATATTTAAAGTCAACAGATGGATTGTACTGATTATATCTACCATAATCGAGATAAACATCTGCAATTGCTTCAGTTTCCTGAGGTTTTTTGGTAATAATATTTATAACCCCACCCATAGCATCAGAACCATACAACGTTGAACCAGTACCTTTAATCACTTCTATTTTTGCAACATTATTCAGGGAGTATTGGCTGAGATCAATAGCTCCTCGTACTCTTCCAACGGCACGTTCTCCATCGACAAGAATTAATACCCGGTCACCTTCGATTCCCCGAATATTGGCAGCCTGACCAGAAAGGTCTTCATTGATGTTGATTCCAATTGCAGATGATAAAGCTTCATCAACCGACTTAGCACCGGTACGGGCAAAATCCCGCTCAGAGATTACTTCCGTCTGCACCGGTACATCTTTTAAAAGATGCGGTGTTCTCGTCCCGGTAATGACAACATCGTTTAAAACCCAAGGTGACGGTTTCAATTTAAGATTGATTGTGGTTGCTCCGGAAACGGTTACTGCAATTGTATCAGCCTGATCATAGCCGACATGTGACGCAACAACAGTGTATATGTTATCGGGAATATTTATAAACTGAAAAATACCTTTTTTGTCAGACTCAACCGTACGGTTAAGTTCAATTATTCTCACATTAACGCCGCCGATAAGATTGTTTGTTTCGCTATTTAATACCTTTCCGGTCAGCTCACCGGACGAAATCGAGGAACAGGTTACAAGAAAAATAAGACAAAGCAATCCAAAACGCTGTAGAACATTCATACTGATTTCACCTTACAAATTACTTTATTCACAATACAAAGAAACTATTAATCAGAAATCAATATGTCATACAATTGTCATATAGAGGGGAAAGTTTAAGTTTTTTGATGTATTATATAGTTTTTTATCTATTTTTTGGAGTATTTGCGGGCAAAGAATTCATAAGATGATACTGATGATTTTTTCACTTTTTTACCAAGTTGATCTATGTCATCTTTTGTTAACTTATTCAGCTTATCAGGAAACTTACCGCTTGCAATTTCTTCGTACACTTTTTCCATTTTTTTGCTGACTGATGAATCGATAATTTTTTTCCCGTTCTGTAAAGAACCGAACCTTGCTGCAACTGAAATCCGTTCATACATCCCTTCAATACCATATTTTTTAATCAGTTCAATAATTAAATCAAGCTGATAGGCAACCTCAAGATATGCATTTTCCTCAGGAATTCCGTTTTTAACCAGAGTATTATACCCGGCTAAGATAAGCTCCGACATCCCTCCGCAAAGCACCGTCTGTTCACCGAACAAATCGCCGATAGCTTCATCTTTAAATGTGGTTTCAACAAGTTTAGATTTGGTAATTCCGAACGCTTTTGATAACCGTATCAATTTACTTTTTGCTTTACCGGTAAAATCCTGAGATACAGATGTAAATGCTGAAATCGATTCATGTTCTAAAAATTTCTCCCGCACCGCAATTCCCGGGGCATGAGGCGCTATCATAATAACATCTACAAATTCAGGAGGGACAACATATCCAAAATGA
>QQUK01000100.1 GCA_008501655.1 Calditrichota bacterium | reverse complement strand
CATCGAAGTCTGTCTTGATGTTGCTGATGTCACTCCGCATTCATGCATGCTTGCCGAAGGCTGGAACCTTGTCAGTTGGAATGTTGATACCGATATTGATGATATTATGTCAGTCCTTGAATCAATTGAACCATGTCTCGAAACTGTCATGGGCTTTGAACAGGGTGCATTGACATTTGATGCTTCCCTCCCGCAGTTCTCAGACCTCTGGTCAGTTGACCATCTCTCCGGCTACTGGGTAAAAGTCTCTTGTGATGTTGAGTTAACAGTCATGGGTACACCGGTTCCGGAAACAACTCCGATCCCGGTTACTGAAGGCTGGAACCTTGTTTCCTACCTCCCGGCTAACTCACTACCTACAGCTACCGCTCTTTCATCTATCCATGACGACTTAATTGTTGCTTTGGGTTATGATGCCGGTTCAGGATTGACCTACGTTCCTTCACAGGGCGAGTTCAATGACCTCGATGATATGATGTCATGTTTCGGTTACTGGGTCAAAGTCACTCAAGACGGCATGTTAGTCTATCCATCCGGTTCAGATTCAGCACCGGCTTTCAAAGCTGACGATATGCTTGCTTCATCTTTATCAAAATCTGAACTGACACCGACAACTTCCTGGATGAATATTTACGCTCAGAATCTGAGTGTAGACGGTTCACAGGTTGTCAAAGGTACTGAAATCAGAGCATACAATGAAGAGGATGCATTAGTCGGTCTCTATACAATGGAAGAAAACGGCAAATTCGGATTCATGCCTATCTATGGTGATGATATCCAGACTCAGACTGTTGATGGAATGAAATCCGGTGAGCAGTTCTACCTGACCGTTGACGGTATCAAAACAAATGAAAGATTTACCTGGAACGGTTCAGCTTCCAAACAGGAAATCCTTTCACTGTCAGCGAAAGGTACAGAAGATAATCTGCCGACTACATTTGGTCTGAGCCAGAACTATCCGAACCCGTTCAACCCGACCACTACTATTAGTTTCTCATTACCGCAGTCGGGTAATGCTCAGCTTGAAGTCTTCAACCTCTTAGGTCAGAAGATTAAAACTATTTTTGATGGTCAGGCTGATGCCGGACTGAATACAGTAACCTGGGATGGTACAAACAATTCCGGTCAAACTGTTGCTTCGGGTATTTATTTCTATCGCCTAACTGCCGATAACTATTCTGATACAAAGAAAATGACTTTATTGAAATAGTCATCTGAATATAAACTTTTCCGACCGGTTCATACCGGTCGGAATAATTAGGTGTAGAAAATGAACTTTTTGAAAAAATGTGTATTTCTTATAGCGGCAACAGCTTTAGCCTTTGCCGGACAAGCAGTTGCGGACACTGAAGCCCCTGAATGGGTCGATTTCTACGGAAATGTCTCAGTTAACGGTAATCCTGCTCCGGTCGGTACGGTTGTTGAAGCATTTGACCCGGATAATGTCCTCTGTGGTTCCTATATCGTCGATTCTTCCGGAATTTACGGCTTTTTACATGCCAACCGGGATGATGTCGATACTCCTGGATCAGATGAGGGTGCCAATCCCGGAGACTCAATCAGACTTGTTGTAAACGGGATAGATGCTGCTGTCACAGTTGTTTCAGGCGGGTTGACCTGGACCTCAAACGGTGACCAGAACAATATCGATCTTGCTATTACAACCCAAACTATCGGGTTTACTGTTCTTACAACCCCGACAGATACCCTGGCTGCCCCGGGATGGACTGTTACATTTGGTGTTGAAATCAGAAATGACGGCAATGGTACTGATTTTTATGGGGTAAACGCCCTACCGGATACAAATGTATCCCCCGGATGGTCAACGGTTAATCAGGACTCAGTCTCTCATGCTGATGCCGGTGGAACAACCTGGGTTTATTTTGATGTTGATTTAGCTGTGTTTGGCGGTGGTGCTGATACTTCCTTTATGGTTCATTATACCGTGTATTCAGCAATCGATACTTCAGTAAACTATTCTGATTGGGTTGTGATTTACAAATCTATCACTGACGTAGATGATAATAATCCATTACTTCCGGATGGATTCTCTTTAGCCCAGAATTACCCGAATCCGTTTAACCCGACAACAACGATATCGTTTACGCTCCCTCAGAAAAGCAAAGTAAGCCTTGAAATCTTCAATACTCTGGGACAGTTGGTTGATGTCAAAAACCTCGGAAATCTCCCTGTAGGACTGCATGAAGTTGAATTTGATGCTTCAGAACTTTCCTCAGGAGTCTATTTCTATAGATTACAGACCGATATTGCCTCTGTTTCCAAAAAAATGCTGCTTCTAAAATAAGTATTGAAAACAGCTTATTATCAAATTATAAAAACCCCGAATATCGGGGTTTTTTTTATTGTCTAATTGCCGATATTAGTTATTATAGGACAGACTTTTAACTGATTTCACAAAAGGAAAACTGTGCCTTTAAAATTAGATGTTATAGGAAAAACACACAAAGGATTGGTCCGCAAAGGGAACGAAGATTCCCTGCATATAAATACTGACAACAATGTGTACGCCGTCTGTGACGGTATGGGTGGACATCAGGCAGGTGAAGTTGCATCTATGATGACCGCCGATATCCTTGATACAACCTATCGTCTATTTCTTGATGCACTCCAGCGGGACAAAGATTTAAAAATAACAAAAACCCTCCCCGTCTCCGGTGATGTACTTTTAAAATCAATCAGGCTAGCTAACCGGGCTATCTATAACAAAGCAGCCGATAATACTTCCCTTCACGGCATGGGAACAACAGTTGTTGCTTTAGCATTTGAAAATGATATGCTCTCTGTAGCACATGTTGGCGACAGTCGCGCGTATAGAATAGATAAAGATAAACTCCTCCCCTTAACAACTGACCACTCATGGGTTGCTGAAATTCAGAAACAGCAGAACATCTCAGAAGAGGAAGCATCCTCAGTTGTAGGTAAAAACGTCATCACCCGGGCTCTGGGGGTCAGAGATACGGTTGAGGTCGATTATTCCCTTATTAAAATAAATAAAGGTGAAAAATTCCTTCTCTGTTCCGATGGTCTTTGCGGATATGCCGACGATGACGAGATATTTGAAAATCTCAGAAACCACATGAATGACAATGAAGCAATCGTTGATAATCTGATTCAGATGGCTAATGACCGAGGCGGTGCCGACAATGTAACGATTATAGTTGTTGAAGTTTTGGAAACGACAACAAGTAACCTTCCGGAAGTGAAAACATTCACCCTGCCGGCAGAATCCGATGCTCTTTTATTGTACGAGGACAGTTGGATTGCATCTATCAGAGAAGCACTGCAGGAACGCCTGAATAAAAAAGACGGCAACAATAAAGAGATGCCCGGTTCAAAATCATTTTTATATCTTCTGTTTGCCTTTTTTATTGTTGCAGCGTTTATGGTCGTTTATTTTGCTGCCGGAAATTAACTTGCATTTCAAATCACATCTGCTTTTTTTAAAATCATAACAAGTTAATAATTTTATGAAAAAGTCTAACTATAGCGATATACTTATTGTATTTGCATCTGCATTCCTTCTGCGGCTGCTCTTTCTATTCCAGTTTCAGTCTGTCATACTTTTCGACAATAACATCGTTGACATGGCTTATCACCATGATTGGGCAAAAGCGATCGCCGACGGCATTGAATATTATTCAGGTCCTTTCTTTCGGGCTCCTCTCTATCCGATCTTATTAGGAATAGTTTATACTCTGTTCGGGGATAACCCATGGATAATAAAAATCATACAGGCTATAATCGGTTCCTTCTCAGCTCTGCTTGTGTATCTGACTGCTTTGAATATCTTTTCAAAAAGAACTGCCCTTATCGCTGGTTTGATTTTTGCTGTATACGGTCCTGTCATCTTTTTTGATGCTCAGCTTCTCGTACCAAATCTTGCAATTTTCTTAAACCTATCAGCTCTTTATTTTATTACAAAAATTGAATCCGAAGATAAGCTTTTGAATTTTATCTTTGCCGGACTGTTCTTAGGGCTCTCAGCAATCGCCCGCCCGACAATTTTACTGTTCATCCTGTTTCTATTTATCTACTGGATAATTCAAAACCGCAAAAACATAAAATCATATCTCATCTGTGCTTTATTCGTAATAATCCCGATTCTGCCCGTTACAGTTTACAATTATATGCAAGATTCACAATTTACATTGATAGCAGCTTATGGCGGAATAAACTTTTACATCGGTAATTACAAAAACGCTGACGGTGTCTCCCCGGTCATCCCCGGTGTTCGACAAGATTGGAAAGGCGGTCAGGAAGATACCAAAAGACTTGCAGAAAAAGATGTCGGCCATTCATTAACCGATTCAGAACTCTCCGATTATTGGTTTAATAAAACAATTGATGACATTACTTCTGACCCGTTTCATTTTGTCAAACTCCTGATAAAAAAGACCGTTCTCCTGCTGAACGGGTTCGAACTATCAAATAATTTTGATTTCTACTTTTTTGCTCACCAGACTTCACTGATGCAGCTCCTAATCTGGCGTAATATCCTCTTTTTCCCTTTTGGACTCCTCTTACCTCTTGCAATCATTGGAATCTTTTTAGCTGGAAAAGAGAAAAAATCCAAATCAGTTTTATTATATATTCTTGCTACATCAATTTCAATAATTCTCTTTTTAGTAACTGCACGCTACCGGCTTTATTTGATAGCGCCTTTAGCTATGTTTGCATCATTCGCTATCACCAAAGTTTTATCTGAATGGCGTCAGATTTCATTCAACAAGCGTCTTATCATCCTCTTTGTTTTCATTATTTTCTTTTTCACCTCCCAAAGGGACCCGTATGGATACGAACAGACATCAGATGCTCACGGACTCCATGCTACCGGTTCTATCTATCTTAAAAACGGTGAAATTTCCAAAGCTGCCGACTTTTTTGCAAAAGCTCTCGCTGCCGACTCCAATCAGACTGAATCTCTCAACGATTACGGACTTTTATTAGCAAGTCAGCATCAATTTGATGCAGCCATAAAACTGTTAAAACGGGGGGCATCACTTCCCTACACCAACTATACGCTTAGATACAATCTTGGCTATGTGTACATCCAGGCAAATCAGCCGGAGAATGCTATAGCTCCATTTAAATCAGTGATTGCCGAAGTCCCAGATTTTACCTACGCTTATAATAATCTTGGTCTTGCCTACATGTGGACAGAAAAACTTGATTCAGCACTCGAAGTTTTCCGAAATCTGAGGTCGGTAAACCCCCAATTTGCCAACGGATATTATAACTCAGCTTTGATTTGGCTTGATAAAGAAAATCTCGATTCGGCAAAATTCTGCTTTGGGAAATTTCTTGAATTAGGCTATTCAGATATGGCTGAATATGAAACCGCTGAACATTTACTCGATTCATTAAACAGATTATAGATTACCGGACAAGCGGTTAGCAAAAAAAGTTTCTGCTTGACATTTTTTCCCAAAAGCGACTTATTAGGACTCTGAATTGCGCCCGTAGCTCAATTGGATAGAGCGTCTGACTACGGATCAGAAGGTTAGGGGTTCGACTCCTCTCGGGCGTATTTTTTAAACTCTCTCCAGCTTTAATCTTTCAATTTAATCACGCCTGTATCGCACTATTATTGATAAGAGCTTAATCAAACACATATTTATATTTTTTTATAGATCTATGAAGAGTTGTTCTCAATGTATCATATCTTTTTATATCACTCGCGAGAGAATAATATGGTACAACAACTTCTAAAGTTTGAATTGAATCTGGAATTATGACTCTAGTATAAATCATTTTACCTTTTTTTTCAATACGATCAGCAAATATAACAGATCTGCTATTTTCCCTATAATTTCTAGCAATACCGTTAGGATAAAGAACTTTATAGAAGGTATCAAGGGAATCGTGAATCCACATTGAGTCAATTATAATCGCTTTATCAATATTATTTACTTCAAGCGCTTCAGGTTCATCAAATATTAAC
The DNA here is from genome assembly GCA_008501655.1 of Calditrichota bacterium. Taxonomy (GTDB): domain Bacteria; phylum Zixibacteria; class MSB-5A5; order GN15; family FEB-12; genus QQUK01. Next base: position 313 of record QQUK01000100.1, on the reverse strand, counting down.
ACTTGAGTTGAAAAACCAACAGAGAATCTTCTATCATTCATTTTTTGTGATCTGTTTCCAGTACCATATGAAAACATTCCAATACTATGTTCATATTTTTTGGGATTTAACTCTCCCCTCATTTTCTCATTACTTGAAAAAAAATGATTATATGAAACACAACCTAAAAAAAGGAACAACAAAACTATAGGACTTAGTATTCTCATTTTATAAATATATTCTAACATAAGTAACGATAATTAAATTATTTCAATAAGCAAAATGGTTTTTATAAACTCCAGCTCCAACGATTAATCCAAACTACCTTTCGACT
>QQUK01000114.1 GCA_008501655.1 Calditrichota bacterium | reverse complement strand
CAAGTTCCCTTCCGGGTGAGAGATATAATCCGTACTTCGGTTGTGCCAGAGTATAGGTATAATCAGCAACGATGACCTCTCCCTCACATTGTCCATTGTCGGCATTGAGACCGGACGGCATATCAATTGAGATTATTTCCTGAGGCTGTTCGTTGATATATGCAATCAGTTCTGCAGTGATTCCTCGTGGCGCGCCTTCGAATCCGGTACCGAAGATTGCATCAATAATAAAATCGGAATCAAGTATCTCCGGAAGATTTTCTATCGAAGAAACTTCTGATGTATCTAAATTCAGTTTTTGTATAAGTTCAAAATTATGTTTACAATCTTCTGATTGTTTATCGTTGGGACCTACGTAATAAAATTCGACATCATAACCGGCTTGATACAAATGTCTTCCGATAACGAATCCATCCCCGCCGTTATTCCCTTTTCCGCAGAAGATTGAAAATTTTACGCTGTCGTAGTCAAGTACGATATCTGAGATGATGGCCTGAGCTATTCCGAGCCCGGCGTTTTCCATTAATTCGAGTGAGGGGATTTTCGATTCATTGATAGCTTTGGAATCGATACTTCTCATTAACTCCGATGTAACCAGTTTCATCCTGAAACCTTCCGTGGAATACAGAGCATACATCATCCGTCTATACGGACTCAGTATGACATATTATATCACAACTACTTTTTCGTTTTTCTGGTTTTTGCTTCTAAAGCAAATTTAACCGCCGGGAGAACATGGGCAAAAAATTTCAGCTTCACATTCTTTTTGATTTCCGCCGGTAAATCGATAGCATCTTTTTTGTTTTCTTCCGGAAGGATAACTGTTTTAACTCCGGAACGGTATGCTGCCAAAAGTTTTTCTTTCAGACCACCGATAGGAAGAAGTTGTCCGCGCAGAGTGATTTCACCGGTCATCGCAAGAGCGGCTTTGATTTTCCGACCCGACAGAAGTGATGACAATGCTACAATCATTGTAATACCTGCCGAAGGTCCGTCTTTCGGAGTTGCACCGGAGGGAACATGAATATGAATATCTTTACTTTGTAAATCGGATATATCGATGCCCAATTCAACCGCATTGGAACGGATAAACGAAAGAGCCGCCTGGGCTGATTCTTTCATAACATCACCAAGATGTCCGGTCAGAGTCAGTTTTTCTTTTCCGGCCATGGAAGTCGCTTCGATAAACAGGATTTCACCACCAACCGATGTATAGGCAAGTCCCGGGACAACACCGATCATCGATTCACGCGATAACCGTTCACGGGTGAATCTTTGGGGACCTAAAAGTTTTGGTATATCAACACCTTTGAGCGATGTTTTCTTTGTTGAACCGCTCGCAATTTTACGGGCGATTTTTCTGGTGACAGCACCAATTTCCCGTTCGAGATTTCTGAGTCCGGCTTCACGGGTATACCCGTCAATAATTGTTTTAACGGAAGTATCCTGAAATTTGAGGTTCGATGCTTTGATACCATGATTCTCAAGCTGTTTCGGAATCAAATGCCGTTTGGCAATAGCAAGTTTTTCAATATCGGTATATCCTGGGAGATTGATAATTTCCATTCGGTCACGCAGTACCGCCGGAATAGGTTCCAGCCAGTTTGCGGTTGTAATGAACATCACTTTGGACAAATCAAAAGGAAGTTCGAGATAGTGATCGGAGAATGAATCGTTCTGTTCCGGGTCCAAAACCTCAAGCAACGCTGAAGCCGGGTCTCCACGGAAATCAGAACCGAGTTTGTCGATTTCATCAAGCATTATAACCGGATTGTTGGAACCGCATTTTTTCATCGATTGAATAATACGACCGGGCATTGCGCCGATATATGTCCGGCGATGTCCCCGAATTTCAGCTTCGTCACGCATTCCTCCAAGCGAAACACGGGAGAACTCCCGACCCATAGCACGGGCGATTGATTTACCAAGTGAGGTTTTACCAACACCGGGAGGGCCGACAAAACAAAGGATTGGTCCTTTGATATCTGATTTCAGTTTACGGACGGCAAGATGTTCTAAAATCCTGTCTTTTATCTTTTCAAGATTGTAATGATCTTCATCTAAAATCTGTTTAGCTTTTTTCAAGTCAAGTTTGTCAACGGTTGACTTTGACCACGGCATTGAAATAATCCAGTCGATATATGTTCTTGAAACTGTGTACTCAGCTGACGATGGCGACATGTGCGATAATCTGTCAAGCTCTTTGAGTGCAGCAGCTTCGGCAGATTCCGGCATCTCAGCTTCAAGAATCTTTTCCTCAAACTCTTCGATTTCATTATGGTCATCGGAATCACCAAGCTCTTTGCGGATAGCTTTGAGCTGTTCACGAAGAATATAATCACGCTGTGATTTCCCAAGTTCAGATGCAGCCTTAGCCTGGATTTTCTGAGAGATTTCTAAAACTTCAATCTCCCGATTGAGAATCGTATAAATTTTCTGGAATCGACTCAAGAGATTCAATTCGGAGAGTATCTCCTGTTTCTGGTATACATCAATCTGCAGATTCGACGCGACATAATCGGTCAGTTTTGATGGTGTTTCCTGATTGATAGCGGAAACATGGAAATCTTCGGAAAGATTCGGAACCAGTTCCACCAGAGTTTTTAATCTGTCCATCAGGGAACGCTGCATCGCATCCATTTTGACTTCATCACTAACAACCTCGTCGACTTCTTCAACGACTGCTGATAAAAACGGTTCAGTTGAAGCAAACCGTTTGATTTTAACGCGGGTAAGTCCCTGAATCAGAAAACGTACCGAGCCATCGGGGAAACGGAGCATTTTTAAAATATTCCCGGTCACACCGATTCGGTACAAATCATCCGGACCCGGTTTATCGCCCGCATCCTGATTTTGCAGAAACATCGCGATGCGAGAGCCGCGCATCAGGGCGTCATCGACAAGCTTTGTCTGCTCGGCATCAGTAATCATAAGCGGTACAATAAGATACGGGAAGACAAGGGTGTCTTTCAGAGGCAGAACCGGAAGTACCGTGTTATCTATTTCTTTTTTATCTTTTTTCATTTCGATTATTTCAGTCACATTCAAACCTTTTTAATAATTAATATCTTTTGTTTTTTATCGGCATTCCTGCTCAAAATTTGAACACAGACGGAGTCTGTTATATTCCTTTTTGAATCAGCGTAAAGAACACCAATTAATTCGCATTCAGCCTCTTATAACAGCGAAAAGGCGAAATTGTTTCTTTTTTCAAGTATATAGCATTCATTTCCCGACACAAGTGAAAGATTGATAAAATTTTCCGTGATTTTTAAAGTTTAGACATTAAAGCGGAAAAGGATAACATCGCCGTCACCAACGGGATACTCTTTTCCTTCGAGACGGAATTTCCCAGCAGCTTTGACATCTTTTTCCGAGCCGTATTCGATATAGTCAGCATATTTGATAACTTCGGCGCGAATAAAACCGCGTTCCAAATCGGTGTGAATCACTCCTGCAGCTTTTTGAGCATTGGTCCCTTTTTTGATTGTCCAGGCGCGGACTTCCGTTTCACCAGCAGTGAGATAGGAAATGAGACCTAACAAACTGTATGATTTTTGTATCACCAACTCAACAGCTGGTGCAGTGATGCCGAGCTCTTCCATAAACATTGTCCGGTCGTCATCTTCCAGAGTGATAAGTTCCATTTCAATTTTCCCGCAAAGAGCTGTTATCTCCCGTTTGTTGTCGGAAACAAAATCATCAAACAGCGATGTCACTTTTGATGCTTCGCTTATTCCCTCTTCGGACAGGTTTGCAACCAGCAACAGCGGTTTTAAAGTCATAAACATATAGCCGCGGAGTGATTTCAATTCATCTGAAGTCAGTTCTAAATCAATCAGAAGTTTTTCGGCTTCAAGATGTGCCAGACATTTTTTCAGAAGTTCGACTTCCTGCGCAGCGACTTTATCATTGGTTGTTTTGATTCGTTTTAAGCGGCGTTCGATATTGGTGTCGACCATAACCTGATCGGCTAAAATCATCTCGTCGATAATATCCTGCAAGTCGGATTTTGGATTGGCATCGGATGAAAAAGCATCGAGGACAATCATCAAAGCATCCATCTGGCGCAGGTCGGACGAGATTTCGACATCGGAAGCCTCTTTCCCTTTACCGGAGATACCGGGGGCATCGAGAAATTCAATTTCAGCGTAAGTAATCTTTTTCGGATTTATCAGTTCGGAGAGTTTATCAACGCGGGCATCGGGGACTTTTATGACTGCCTGATGGGTAGCCTGTGAGTAGTCACCAACGGCGACCTGTTGTCCTGAGGCGGCGTTGAAAACGGTTGTTTTCCCGGACTGTGGTTTTCCAATTATTCCAAGTTTCATAGGGGCTTATTGTACGTAAATTTGGTCAGTTTGGCAAGGGGGGATTTATTCAGAGCGGTAGACGAGAATATGGGGGCGATTTTCTATTGAACTCTCACTTGAAGCAACCACTAAAACATTTGAGCAAACTCCATAGCAGCTAGTAGCTCTTAACATAATACCGTGTGGTGAATCAAAATACTGGCTATTTTCTGATAAATTAATTACCCACTCGGAATCAACATTAATTTCAGGATTTACTAATAAGTTTTCAGATGTGACATTTGGTTGGTTTGCCCATGTTATAGAGTTTTCATCCCATGATTCTAATACTTCAGTTATAAGTATACTAAACCTGTCATCATAATAAAACCAACTAGCATTTATTATTATCATTGCAGAATCTACTCCAGAATAATCCACTTCAGGTAACTGCATGAATATCTGTTGAGTTGTTTCTATGATTGTAAAATTGTTGTTCCAAAAATCTTGGAAATAGTACTTTTCAATCTCTAGGTATTCTCTGTTTCCTAAATTTTCGTCATCAGAAGTATAATTACTTGTGCTATCAATCCTTCTTACATATCTAACAGATGCGTCATTTTCAATCCATAGTGTATCAATGTAGTTTTTTTTCATTATTATAGACGTTTCATAATTATTGAACTCAATCGAAAACCACTGTATTTCATTATTATAGACATTCGAAGAAAATTCCAGCTGATGATCGCCGGAAAATATATACTCAAAAGAAAAATTACCGTTGTTATCAGTCGTATCATATAACGAACTATCCAAAACAACCTCAATATCTGAGAGAAATCCATCCACCTGATGAGCAACTGTTCCGGAAACGCTATAAGATTTTCTTACTATAAATAAGTTACTTTGAGTATCTGAGCCATTTACTTCTACTGAGTCAACAAGAATATAATAATCAGCCAACTCTGCTCTAATCTCATGCTCTCCATTTTCTATTGGATGTAGCTCGTACTTACCTAATGAGTTTGTATATGCATAGATATTCCCTAACTCAACCAATACGCTCTCTATAGGACTACCCAGAGTATCATATACAACTCCTGAAACTGTAAAATACTTTTGAGTCAACTGAATAAGACTGATGTTATTTGCAAAATTAATCTCCAAAGATTCTGTAATAAAATAATAGTCGTCTTTCATAACCTGTAGTTCCCAAAACCCTGTTGGGATACTGTCAAAGAAAAAATACCCATCAGTGTCAGATGTATCCCGCAGGTGTTCAAGTAACGCAACCGCCCCTTCAATCTTGTTACCCGATGTATCAGTAACGGTACCGGCAACCGAAAAAGTCGGTCCGGTCATCAGAAGATTATATGCCCGATAATCATTAACTGTTACTTTACTGATAAATGTTGTATCAAAAGGCTGTTTACCACAGGTAATCGAATGTTCCCCTTTTGGGACTTCAATCTCAAACCGACCGGTTGAATCGGAATAAGTCACATACCCATCGACATTGACTTTAGCATCCGGGATATAATAGGTTAATCCCCGGGATTGCTGGTAGACTTTGCCTATAAGTGTTCCCATATCCGGCTGGTCGGTTACTTTTTTATCGCAGGAGATGTAACTAAAGAAGAATAATATTATTATAGGTAGTAGAACTTTGATACTTCGCAAATCCTCTCCTCATTTTTCTGCTTACTTATAAATAACGTATAATAGTGAATTTTGTCAAATATTTAAACCAAGTCCACTTCGACTCCGCTCAGGATGACTTGAGATAAACAAATTTCTCCTCCCCTGCGGAGGCAGGGGTCTCAGATATAATTGGAGATACCCGCCTGCGCGGGTAAGGGGTTGGTAATAAGGGCTAATAGAATAGTAAGAATACTTTATCCTGTCGGGTTTCTCGGTCTTGAAATCTGACGATTTCAAGGCAACGGAACCCGACCTACTTTTCTCCTCCCCTGCGGAGGCAGGGGTCTGCAATATTTATGAAATACCCGCCTGCGCG
>QQUK01000087.1 GCA_008501655.1 Calditrichota bacterium | reverse complement strand
TGATATGATGGACGGCCGGGTGCAGGGTATCAGACAGACGCTCGAAACTAATGATTTCTACGACACTATTATCATGGCTTATACAGCAAAGTATGCATCAGCATACTACGGCCCATTCCGTGAAGCGGCAAATTCTGCACCAGGCAAAGGTGACCGCAAAGGGTATCAGATGGATTTCCGTAACCGCTCCGAAGCTATGACAGAACTTGAATTGGATGTTATGGAAGGTGCCGATATTGTCATGGTCAAACCGGCACTGGCTTACCTGGATATCATCGCAGACTTCCAGAGACAGACCTCTCTCCCGATAGCAGCCTATAATGTTTCCGGAGAATATACAGCAGTAAAACTTCTTGCACAGAATAATCTTGCTGATGAAAAAGTAATGGTAATTGAAAATCTTACCGCAATGACCCGTGCAGGAGCAACAATCATTTTAACCTATCACTTAAGAGATATCTTAAAAAACGGATGGCATCATGCTTAAGACAGATAAATCACAGGAAATAATCAGAAAGACAGAAAAAGTCACTCCCGGCGGTGTAAACTCACCGGTTAGAGCGTTTCAATCAGTCGGCGGTATCCCCCGTGTTATTAAAAAAGGTGAAGGTGCCTTTTTAACCGACGTCGACGATAATTCATACCTCGATTTTTCATCATCCTGGGGTCCGCTTATCTTAGGCCATGCTGATCCAGATGTTGTCAAAGCTGTCCAAACGCAGGCAGAACTTGGCATGACTTACGGTGCATCAACGGAACATGAATTGAATCTTGCACAGTTTATAGTTGACCATGTTGACCCGGTAGAAAAAATCCGATTTGTTTCCTCTGGCACAGAAGCTGTCATGTCCGCGATCAGACTTGCCCGCGGGTTTACCGGTCGTGATTTGATTCTTAAATTCGATGGCTGCTACCATGGTCATTCTGACCATCTTTTAGTCGCTGCCGGTTCCGGATTAGCAACATTCGGAACTCCATCTTCAGCCGGAGTTCCCGAAGCTATTACAAGCAAAACAGCAGTACTACCTTTAGATGATGAAGAAGCTCTTGAAGCATTTTTTGAAAAACATGGTGATGAACTTGCCTGCGTAATAATCGAAGGAATTCCGGCCAACAACGGTTTGTTACTACAAAGACATGACTATGTCCGATTATTGCGTGCTTTAACAGAAAAACATGGTGCCTTGTTAATATTCGATGAAGTTATTACCGGTTTCAGATTAGGGCTCGGTGGAGCGGCTGCATTTTATGGCATTACTCCTGATTTATTGACTTATGGAAAAATCATCGGGGGTGGTATGCCGGTTGGTGCCTTCGGTGGCCGGGCAGAAATCATGGATATGCTCTCACCACTCGGACCGGTTTATCAGGCTGGAACACTATCAGGAAACCCGCTCGCAATGGTTGCCGGGTATACAACTTTAAAGAAACTTGAGGACGGCAGAATCTACAAAGAACTTGAAGAAAAAAATCGAAGATTTGTTACCGATATAACCGAACAGCTTCGGGATAGTAAAGTCAATATCGCCGGTATCGGTTCAATCTTTTGGATTGTCTTCCAGTCAGAACTACCGAGATCGGCAGCAGCTATTAATACAGCCGGAATCGCCCATTATAATCGGTTACATGAAAAAGTACTTAATCGCGGCCTCTATCTCCCGCCATCCGGCTACGAAGTCTGTTTTATTTCATCAGCTCATCCCGATAAAATGCTTACCAATGCTGCCAACACCCTTGCCAACATCATCCGTCAGGAGGCTCATACATGGCATTAGAAAACACAAATTTCATCAAAGCATGCTATGGCAAAAACGATGGTTCTATCCCGATCTGGATCATGCGCCAGGCAGGACGGTATCTACCTGAATATCTGGAAGTACGCTCCAAAGCAACTTTCAAGGAGCTTTGTCAGTCTCCGGAGTTAATAGCAGAAGTCGTCAAACAGCCGATAGACCGGTTTAATCTTGATGCTGCAATTCTCTTTTCAGATATCCTCACATTCCTGGACCCACTTGGGGCTGAAGTAACTTTCCCCGACAAAGGTGGACCAAAAATCACAGACCCGATTGAAACACCCGATGATATTGACAAACTCCATAAGTTTGACATAGAGAAAGAACTTCACTTCGCACTCGATGGCATTAAAGAGATAAAAAAAGTTCTTCCGAACAAGCCACTTATCGGATTTGCCGGTTCCCCTTTTACAATTTCCTGCTATCTAATCGAAGGACAAGGCTCTAAATCTTTTGATAAACCGAAAAAGTTTATTCACCAGTACCCAGATGATTCTGCAAGACTATTTGAACTTCTTGCTGACATCACCGCCGAATACCTGAGTACACAAATTGATGCCGGTGCTGATACTGTCCAACTATTCGGAAGCTGGGACGGCATACTGTCCCGTGACGATTTTTATGAATATACTGTCAAACCGGCGAACAGGATTTTCCGTAAATTAAAAGATAAGAATGTACCACGAATCATGTTTGTAAATAACCTGGCTCCGTATGTTGACCTGGTGAATGAAATCGACTGTGAAGTTGTCGGTGTTGATTACCGTATGGACATAAACTACGCTGCAAAGGTCCTTACCAACAAATCTGTACAAGGGAATCTTGACCCGTCAATACTGTTTGGGTCACCGGAACATGTTCAAGAAAAAGCAGTTAAACAACTTGAGTCTTTTGAAAACCTTGACCGGTTGATTTTTAATCTCGGTCATGGTATTCAGCCAAAGACACCTATAGAATCAGTGGAAACATTAGTAAAAACAGTCCAGAATTTTAGGTAGACAAATGAATGATAATAAAGCTACAACCGTACCGATAGAACTTCTTCGGAAATATGACCGACCGGGCCCCCGATATACCAGTTATCCAACCGCACCTGTGTGGGCAAGCGAAGTTGGCACTGACTTCTACCGAACCGCTCTTACCAATGCCTCAAAACAAAAAGATACTCCTTTAGCTATCTACTGCCATATTCCTTTCTGTGAATGCCGTTGTTATTATTGCGGATGCAATACCGTCATCACCCGAAACTCCGAAAAAGTAGGTCTGTATATCGACGCCTTCAAAAAAGAGATTGATAGTGCAGCAGAACTTCTTCATGAACGAAAAACGGTCAACCAGCTTCACTTTGGCGGTGGAACTCCGACATATCTTTCCAATGAGGAGTTCAGTGACATTTTAGATAAGCTTGATGAAAAGTTTACCTACACAACGGATTGTGAAAAATCAATTGAAATAGACCCGCGCGTAACAACAGAAGAACAGCTGAAATTTCTTTTCTCCCGTGGATTCAACAGAGTCTCATTAGGCGTGCAGGATTTTGATGCTGATGTACAGGTTGCAATCGGAAGAGTTCAGCCGTTCGATCTGGTCAAAGAAAAATTAGAAACTTGCCGAAAATTAGATTTTCAAGGAATTAATATCGACCTCATTTACGGACTGCCCAAACAGTCAATTAAAAGTTTTACTGATACACTTTCCAAAGCTGTTTCGCTCCGACCGGATAGAGTCGCTTTGTACTCGTTTGCATTTCTACCTTCGGTAAAAGCAAATCAGATGAAAATTAAAGAAGAAGAACTTCCGGTTACCGAAGAAAAATATGAACTCTTCGCCAAAGCTGTTGAGATGTTCACTGAAGCCGGTTACCTGCAGATAGGCATGGACCATTTTGCACTGCCGAATGATGAACTATCAGTAGCTCAGAATGACGGAAGACTACATAGAAACTTCATGGGATACACTGTCCAAACTTCTCCAGACATGGTTGGATTTGGTATGTCATCGATTGGATACATCAACAATACCTTTATCCAAAATGATTCGACCCTTTCTCAATACATGGACCATGTCAATGAAACTGGGTTCTCAGTGCACAAAGGGATGCGATTAAGTGATGATGATCTTATCCGTCAATATGTTATAACATCATTGATGTGTAATTTCCGCCTTGAGTTCTCTGAATTTTATAAAAAATTCGGAATACAGTACATGGAATATTTTAAATCTGAACATGACAACCTTTCTGAATTTTTTGTAGATAATTTCCTTGAAGCTCCTAACGGGAATATCCGAATCACCGATTTAGGCCGTACATTTATAAGAAATATCGCAATGACCTTTGATGCTTACCTTGGGAAAAACAGAGAAGGTAAAAAACCGACATTTTCAAGAACGATATAACAGATGAAAATCTCTCCGAACGATAAAGTTTGTGTTGTTCTTCTCGGAATGGGTGGTCCGAATAATTTAAGTGACATCAAGTCATTTTTGTATAATATTTTCTCAGATAGAGAGATCATTCAATTACCCGGTGGTGCTATTTTTCAAAAACCGTTTGCAAAAATGATCAGCAGTCTCAGGTATAAATCTGTACAGGATAATTACAGAAAAATCGGTGGCTCCTCTCCCCTGTTTAAATGGACAACAGCACAAAAAGATAACATTGAATTTTCTTTAGCACCCGTGTATGCAGGGTTTGAGGTTTTTATCGCAATGCGTTATTTTCATCCCCTGACCGCTGACACTATCAAAACAATAAACAGCAGAGGATTCAACAAGGTCATAGTACTCCCCATGTACCCGCAATACTGTAAGGCAACAACTGGTTCATCTTTTAATGTATTCCAGACAGAATTAAAAAAATATCCTGATATCAAAGCTGAGTATATCAATGACTTCCATGATAATCAAAAATATATCGAATTGATGCGGGAGTATATTGATAACAATATTCAGGATGATGAAATCCTTATGTTCTCAGCACATTCCATTCCCCAGAAATTTGTAGATGAAGGCGACCCGTATGTTGACCAGGTCAGAAAAACTGCAAATCTTGCTGCAGATAAGAGAGATTTCATCCTTTCATTTCAAAGCCGGACGGGACCGGTAAAATGGGTAGGACCGGATACGGTTGATGAAACCAAACGATTGATCTCTGAAGGGAAAAAACTCTTTATTGTTCCAATAAGTTTTGTATGTGACCATATCGAAACTCTTTTTGAACTTGATATCGAACTCAAGGAGTTTGTTGATGAGAAATATCAAAAAAACATCAGACGAATGCCAATGTTCAATGATGATAAAAATTTCGGAGCAATGCTAACTGAACTTATACTGGAAAAACTCAATGACTGATACAAAATATGATGTAGCTATTATCGGAGGTGGAATTTCCGGCTTGTCTGCTCTTCATTATGTTAAAAGAGATTTTCCTCACCTTTCAGTAAAACTCTTTGAATCCGATAATCGGCTTGGCGGTACAATCGGCACCGATCATATCAACGGTTATTCTTTTGATTGGGGTCCAAATGGATTCCTTGACCGGGAGCCACTCACATTAGAACTTTGTGAACAGCTTGGTCTGAATTCTGAGCTTGAACGGGCCAACAATAAAGTAACCAACAGATTTATTTTGCGGAAAAACAAACTTCGTTCAGTACCGATGTCCCCTCCGGCATTCCTCACTTCTGACATCTTACCAATATCGGCAAAACTCCGAGTTATGATGGAACCATTTGCTAAAAAACGCCCCGAAGGTATCGATGAATCTATCTATGATTTTGTCCAACGCCGTATCGGAACTTCAGCTGCTGATTTTCTTGTTCAACCTATGGTATCCGGTGTTTATGGAGGGATTGCAAAAGAACTTTCACTCAAATCCTGTTTTCCGGTGATGAGAGAAATGGAAGATGAGTATGGTTCACTCTTTAAAGCTATGATTGCCAAAGCCAAAGCAGCAAAAGCAAAAGGCAAGAAATCTGGTAGTCCGAGCGGTCCCGGTGGATGGCTGACATCCTTCAATGGTGGACTATACAGAATCATTGAACAGTTTTATGACAGATATAAGCCGGATATCAGCTGTAATAAAAAAGCTGCTTCCATTTCGAAAGAGGATGCAGTTTACTCGATTGAATTTGGTGATGGTTCTAAAATTGAAACACAGTATGTCATTTTAGCCACACCTTCATATGTTGCTGCGGACATAACTCTTTCCCTTTCAGATAAATTATCCAACTCTCTCGGTGCGATTCCTTATGCTCCGATCTCGGTCATCTGTCTCGGTTATAATCGTCAGCAGGTATCCCATGACCTTGAAGGTTTTGGATTTCTGGTACCGCAGAAAGAGAACAGAAAGATATTAGGTTCTATCTGGACTTCCTCAATCTTCGAAAACAGAGCACCGGATGATAAAGTCCAGTTCCGTACGATGGTAGGCGGTGATGGGGATCACGATTCCATCAAATTGACTGATGACGAGCTGCTTGCGCGAGTTATTAAAGATATGAATGACATCGTCGGACTTACTGGTGAACCGGACTG
>QQUK01000285.1 GCA_008501655.1 Calditrichota bacterium | reverse complement strand
TATATCAGAAAAAAAGGTAACTCTTAAAGATGGGTACAAAGATGTCTGGGAAGGAATATCGCAGACCAAAAAATATCCGGGCGTTCTCCGCTTTCTGATTGCAGATTATTTCTTTGAAGATGCTGTGACAACTGTAATTCTCAATATCGGTATCTATTGTTCAATTGTAATCGGACTTGCTGAGGCTGAAATCACCAATTTTTTGATAATATCAACTCTATCAGCTGTTATAGGCTCATTTATCATCGGTAAAATAGCACAATATTGGTCTTTGAAATATCTTCTACAGGTTATTATATTAGGCTGGATAACCGCTTTGACAATTTTTCTTTTTACTGACCAAATTATTTTCGTCTGGATTCTCGGTTCGGTTGTAGGAATATTATTAGGCGGACTTTGGACAACAAGCCGGCCGATGCTTGGAGAACTGGTTCCAAAAGACCAGCTTGGTCGCTTTTTTGGTCTTTTTTCTCTCTCCGGACGTGCCGCTGCTGTTGTTGGTCCCTTAGTCTGGACGACAGTTGTTTATCTGTTTTCTCCGCATCGCTTGTTAGGATTGACAACTGCGGAGCTGTTAAATGTTCCGGCAAACAAGGTAGCTGCAATACCATATAAAGCCGGGATATTATCACTGATATTGATGATGATTGTAGGACTTTATATATTCAGAAAAGTCCCGCATACACAAAAGGTAGAAGATTGAAAAAGATAGCAGGTTATTATAATTACTCTGGTGCCGTACACATTCATACGACCGAATCTGATGGTACTAAACCTATCGAAGAGGTCATTGCTATCGGTAAATCAGCCGGTCTTGACTTTATGATGTTTGCTGACCATATGACTCTTTCAAATAGAGAAAACGGTCACGAAGGTATCTACGATAAAATGCTGGTTGTAATCGGTTATGAACATAACGATGAAGCTGACACGCATCATTACCTGCTTTTTGAATCCCCAAAAGTCTATCCAAATGAAATGACAGCAAAAGAGTATGTAAAAGCCGGTGCTGATGACAATGCCCTGGGAATTTTAGCCCACCCGGATGAAATCCGCAACAGCCTCAAAGATTATCCGCCGTATCCCTGGCATGACTGGACGGCTGAAGGGTATCAGGGGATAGAGCTTTGGAACCAGATGTCGGAGTGGATGGAAAAATTAACTCATATGAACAAGCTTCAAATGTCGCTCTCTCCCCGAAAATCTATGGTCGGTCCGACTGACAGGATATTAAAAAAGTGGGATGAGTTAAATATGACCAAAAAAATTGTCGGAATTGCCGGAGTTGATGCCCATGAGTTTCCGGTAAAAATTGGTCCTATAACAATTAAGATATTTCCGTATAAAGTTCACTTTAGATGCTTACGCACTCATGTCCTTTTACCGGATAAAATGTCATCAGATTTGGAGATAGCCAAAAAACAACTGTACTCAGCAATCCGTGATTGCCGGTGCTATATCTCAAATATAAGGTGGGGGAATGCTGATAAGTTTGAGTTTTATGCAGAAAACAGCATGGAAAAAGTTATTTCCGGAGGACAACTTTCAACTGCTAAAGAAAGCAGACTTGTTGCCAAGCTCCCTTCAAAGGCAACCCTTAAACTTGTTCATAACGGCGATTATATTCTTGAATCAGAAACGGCAAATTTTGAATATTCACAACTCCAGTCTGGAATTTATCGGGTGGAGGCATGGAAAGGTAATCGTGGCTGGATATTTTCCAACCATATCAAAATCTTATAATTATGAACCATCGCATCATTGACTTACTCACAGAGTCTCAGATATATCAGGAATCTCTTGAAGCTTCTATCAATCTTGATTGCAAATTTATCCTCGTTACGACAGAAGAGACTACTTTTCTGGTGTTGGGACCTTTGAGGGAATATCCCTATCATGCCTTTTTAATGGCATATTTAGCCGAAAACGAGAACATTCCCGGAAATTGGGAAAAAAGACCGGATCAGTTCGTGGTACTTCCAACCAAAGCCAAAATCAATGGTGGTGGATGGTTTCGATTTGATTTTGCCAATAAAAAGTTAGTTGCATGCGGTATCTCAACGGCATATGGTCGTTTTAATGAAGAACTACTCAAAGATTTCATTTCAAATGGTGATTTTTACCCGAATTTGACTAAAATAATCAGTGAATGATAAAACTATGAGAAAATTATATTTTTCACATACTGTTTTGTCTATTATTTTACTATCTAAAATATTTACAATAACTTACAAAACCCGGATAAATCCTCTCAAAGTTAAAATAACAATATGATTTCAGTAATAATTCCTTGACAATCTGTCGGAGATACAGTAAAGTTGAGGATTATTATAGAGGATTATTACATGTTTGAAATTTTTTATCCGATCCTGTTTTTAATACTTTTAGGCGCTATTTTATCTGCCGTTTTCATCTTTTTGTCGGCTAAAGTCGGCAGAAAAACTAAACTTGGCAAAAAACAAGCTCCTTATGAATGTGGTGTTGACCCAATCGGCACATCAAAAGAATCAATTCAGGTCAAATTCTACTTAGTAGCCATTTTATTTGTCTTATTTGATATCGAAGTAATCTTTTTATATCCCTGGGCGGTTATCTCCAGAAACCTTGGAATGTTCGGATTTATTGAGATGTGTGTATTTGTTATCATCTTATTGGTCGGATACTTCTATATCTTAGGAAGAGGAGCCCTGAAATGGGAATAGAAGAAAAGATTCCTGATTCGATTATCCTGACATCGCTTGATAAGATGGTAAACTGGGCCCGCAAACGTTCCATGTGGCCGTTGGGGTTTGGACTTGCCTGTTGTGCAATTGAAATGATTTCAACATTTTCACCTCACTTTGATCTTGCTCGATATGGCATGGAAGTAATGCGTCCATCACCAAGACAGGCTGACCTGATGATTGTTGCCGGCCGTGTTTCGATGAAAATGGCTCCGGTAGTAAAAACTTTATATGAGCAGATGCCGAATCCGAAATGGGTTATCTCCATGGGTGCCTGTGCGTCATGTGGCGGTGTTTTTAATAACTATGCGATTTTACAGGGCGTAGATAGAATTATTCCCGTTGATATTTTTGTACCGGGATGTCCTCCAAGACCGGAACAGCTGATGGATGGAATCCTGAAGTTACAGGAAAAGCTTGAAAAAGAATCTTTAAAAGATGAACGTACTGAATGGGGTAGAAAAACTGTCTAAACGGTAATTCTGCCTGATATAGGGAAGTAATACGACAATTTTGATTGTGAAAATAAGCGCAAACTATGGAATCGAAACTCAGAGAATTTTTTAATACAAACTTCAAAGACTCTCTTGTCAAAGAAGAGACCTTCCGCGGCGATCTTTCGTTTTTTGTGAAAGCTGAAGACCTGTATGCTGTTTGTGAAGCTCTTTTAGATAGTCATGAACTTCAGGTGAAACTGCTTGCCGATATTACATCGGTCGACTGGTTGCATACTGATGAAGAAAAAGACGGGCGTTTTGAAGTTGTCTATAATTTATACTCAATTCCAAACCAGTTTCGATTTTTCATTAAAGTTCGTCTTTCCGGCGATGACCCTAAAGTCAAAACAGTCACCGACCTTTGGGCTGGTGCTAACTGGATGGAGCGCGAAGTCTGGGACTTGATGGGAATCGAATTTGTCGGTCATCCGAACCTGACAAAAATTCTTACTGCTGATGAACTCGATGGACATCCCTTGCGAAAAGACTTCCCATTAACATGGGAACAGCCGAAATTTACCTGGAATCAAAACGATCCGCCAGAGGTGATTAAATGAGCACTGAGTCAAAGACAATCACCCTGAATATGGGACCTCAGCATCCGTCGACACATGGTGTTCTGCGGGTGATACTTGAGCTTGATGGTGAGACGGTTGTCAAAGCTGAACCGGTTCTCGGATATCTTCATACCGGAATTGAAAAAACAATGGAAAGCAAACTGTATTATAAAGCTCTCCCCTGTACAGACCGTATGGATTATCTGGCTCCGATGTCAAACAATCTTGGATACTCTCTTGCTGTTGAAAAACTCATGGATATTGAAGTACCCGAAAAAGTAAAATGGGCTCGCGTCTGTCTTGCCGAATTAACCCGAGTCAATTCCCATCTTGTTTGGCTTGGTACTCATGCGCTGGATATTGGTGCGATGTCAATGCTGCTTTATACATTCCGCGACCGTGAATCAATTATTGATGTCTATGAAGCATGCGGTGGTCAGCGGATGATGACCTCATATATCCGAATCGGTGGACTTGCTCATGATCTCCCGGTTGATTTTGATAAACGCGTTCGGAATATAATCAAACAGGTTGAGAATGGTCTTGAAGATTATGAGACTTTGCTTACTAATAATGAGATTTTCATCAATAGAACAAAAGATGTTGCTGTGATTTCAGCCGAAGATGCTATTAATTGGTCTTTGACCGGTCCCATGCTTCGAGGTTCCGGGATTAAGCATGATTTAAGAAAAGCCAATCCGTATACCGGATATGAAAACTTTGATTTTGAAGTTTGCGTTGGTAAAAAGGGTGATGCGTATGACAGATATGTACTTCGTGTTGAAGAGATTCGTCAGTCATTGCGGATTATGAAACAGGCACTTGATGGTATGCCGGAAGGTCCCTACCTTGCCCATGTCCCTGGAGTGGTACTTCCACCAAAAGAAGATGTTCTCTATAAGATGGAATCGATGATTTTCCATTTCAAGATTATTACCGAAGGGTTTAAATCCCCCAAAGGTGCCGTCTATCAGGCACTCGAATCACCAAAAGGTGAAATCGGATTTTATATTAACTCAGACGGTACAAACAAACCAAACCGTGTACGTGTACGCCCACCTTCAATGATAAACCTCGGGTCACTACCGAAACTTGTCGAAGGACGGATGTTTTCGGATGTTATTACCGCTATCGGTTCGATTGATATTGTATTAGGAGAAGTTGACAGATGATTCTGACAGAAGAATCAGTACAGGAAATTAAAAAAAGAGCAGCCCGCTACCCGCACATAAAATCTGCGATTCTGCCAGCATTGACTATTGCTTACCGGCAGGTCGGGCATGTTGATGATGAAATATATAAAGAGATTTCAAGTATCATTGGTATCCCCAAAGTTGAGATTGCAGAAGCAGCAACGTTTTACACAATGTTTCCCAAAAAACCGCGCGGAAAATATTTGCTTCAGGTATGTAACAATATCTCCTGCGCCCTCATGGGGTCGGATGCGATGATTAAATATCTCGAAGAAAAACTTGATATTAAGCTTGGTGAAACAACCGATGACAAGATGTTTACAATGGTTGGGGTCGAATGTCTCGGTTCATGTTCTACAGCCCCTATGATTCAGGTAAATATGGATTACCATGAAAATCTGAATAAAGAAAAAGTTGATAAGCTCATTGATGATTTAAGGAATAATAAAGACTGATGTTTTACTCACCGGTGATAACAAACGCTCAGATTGTAGCAAAAGATCCGAATCTTCATCTTTTTAAATATGTTGAAGACCCGGACCAGTATAAGATCGAGACATACGAGTCACGCAACGGCTATGCGGTGTGGAAAAAAGTTCTCTCCGGAATAAAACCGGAAGAACTTATCGAAACAGTAAAAGCATCCGGTCTGAGAGGTCGTGGTGGTGCCGGATTCCCGACAGGAATGAAATGGGGATTTATACCAAAAGATTCTAAAAAACCGAAATACCTTTGCTGCAATGCTGATGAATCCGAACCGGGTACATGTAAAGACCGGGTTCTTATGGAACGTGACCCGCATGCTGTCATTGAAGGAATGGCTATCAGTGCCTATGCTATCGGATGTCATACGATGTTCATCTATATTCGCGGAGAATTTAAGCATTGTATCGACCGAATGGAAGCTGCCATGGAAGAAGCGTATTCCAAAGGTCATCTTGGTAAAAATATTTACGGTACCGGATATGATCTCGACTTAATCGTTCATTCCGGTGGTGGTGCATATATCTGTGGTGAAGAAACGGCACTTTTAAATTCACTTGAAGGTGAACGTGGCCAGTCCCGGATGCGTCCGCCTTTCCCGGCTATCGAAGGATTATATGCCTGTCCGACAATCGTCAATAATGTTGAATCACTTGCTGCTGTTACCCATATTATAGAACGTGGTGCTGAATGGTATGCTTCAATGGGAACGGAAAAATCAAAAGGTTCAAAGCTGTTTTCTCTCTCCGGTCATGTTAACAGACCGGGGAATTTTGAAGTCGAACTCGGATTTAACTTAAAAGATATGATTTACAGTCCTGACTACGGTAACGGAATGCTTGATGGTAAAAAACTCAAAGGTGTTATTCCCGGCGGTTCTTC
>QQUK01000119.1 GCA_008501655.1 Calditrichota bacterium | reverse complement strand
TTCGATAATATCTGAACGGAGTATGAATCGTTTGAACAACCCGGCTCTTTCAGTCGGACTGCCGCCGTTTTTAACCAAAGGTGCCGGTATGTTCTCCGGTCTTATGCTTTCACAATATACCGCTGACTCCTTAATTGCCGAGCAGAGAATCTTATCAGCTCCGGCTTCTATTCAGTCGATTCCGGCTGCTGCTGATCAGGAAGATTTTGTCTCAATGGGAATGAATACTGCGATAAAGAACTTCCAGATATTGGAGAATGCTTATGGTGTCCTCGGGATTGAAATTATGGCTGCAGCTCAGGCATTGGATTTTCGTGATTATAAATTCGGGCTCGGTACAACAAAAGCACACGAGGTTGTCAGACGGCATGTAGAATATCTTGATATCGACCGTCCCTTGTATAAAGATAACACTAATATGATGGAACTTGTCCGCACCTGTGAGATTCTACATGAAGTGGAACAAGTAGTAGGCTCGCTCGGTTAGAGGAGAGTGAAACTTATCAAAGAAAATCTCAGAACAGTATATCGTTTTTTGAGCTGGAGTTTTTTACTCTATCTGATATTGAATTATCTCTATGTATTGTATACACCGGGTATTGATACTATCGCATCAATAGGGTTTGTGCATCTCTCTTTGTTTGCAAATACCATAATGCTCTATATTATCCCAATATCTGGCTTATTTCTGTTTGCATTTATTTTCAGAAATAGAACAGCACTTCAGTGGATGAGTGTTGTTTTTCTTACACTCTTTTTTGCCTTTACCTTTGTAGATATCACGATTTATCGTTTGTACAAATTCCATTTTAACGGTATGGTCTGGAAATTACTTACAGTTAGGGGTACCGGTGACACCCTGCATTTGAGTCTTATGACATTGATTGTATACTTTATCGGAGTTCTATGCCTGATATTTTTACTCCATAAAATTTTTATTAGAATGGTAAAAAAGAAAGAACAAAAAGTATCAATAAAAAGATTTATTTTAGGATTTGTCATTTTTCTATTGGTACTTGCTTCGGATAAATTTATCTATGCTTATTCCAACTTGTACAGTAACCGGAGCGTGACAAGATTTGGTAATGTTTATCCGATGTATCAAAAACTGACGATTAAATCCTTTGCTGAAAAATATCTCGGGTATGATCCTTCGCAACAATTAACATTTTCATACGAAAAATCGACAAGCGGTTTAAAATATCCGATAGAGCCGGTAGTAAGACCTGATTCAATAAATGATATGAATATAATCTGGATTGCCATCGATTCCTGGCGGTATGATATGCTGAATCCTGAAGTTTCACCGAACTTGTATACTTTTGCGCAAAGATCTCATCGGTTTACAAATCATTACAGCGGTGGCAACGGCTCACGGTTTGGTGTCTTTTCAATGTTTTACTCTTTGTATGGCTATTATTGGCATCCATTTTTGAATGAAAGAATCCGCCCTGTTTTTATAAATGAACTCAAAGAAAATGGATATGATTTTCAGGTTCTGTCAAGTACTTCCCTTTATAATCCGGAGTTCCGTTCGACCTGTTTTATTGACATTCAGGAATATATCCAGGATTCGCTTGATGGTGTCTATGCCGACACAAAAGATATCAGTCTGACGAAAAATTTTATTTCATGGCTTGAATCAAGAGATCAGGATAAACCGTTTTTCTCATTTTTATTCTATGATGCACCTCATATGTACTACCGATACCCAAAAGAATATGAGATCTATACGCCGTCTCTACGTACTCCGAATTATGTAACTTTGGGAGTGACAGACTCGACAGCAGTCAGACATGCTTATATGAATGCTATCCGCTTTGATGATGACGAAGTCGCAAAAGTACTGGAGATTTTAAAAGATAAAAATCTGATGGATAATACGATTATAGTCATAACCGGAGACCACGGGGAAGAGTTCTATGAAAGTGGAAATTTTGGACATACTTCAGCATTTTCAAAACAGCAAACAAAAGTACCGATGATCATGTATGTCCCTGATGCCTTACCGAAAGTATTTAACCATCTGACAAGTCACCTTGATCTGGTGCCGACGATGTTATCGTATCTTGGCTATTCAGATTCTGTCAGTACCTATTCACAGGGGAAAAATCTATTTGATACAACTTCAAGGTTGCCTATTGTAGCTGCAGCATGGGATAAATCAGCAATTATTGGTGATGATGCAACCATAATATTCTCTTACGAAATGTACAACATGGCAGCGTTTGAAGTTCGCGACTCAGAATATAAACTTCTCGAAGATGAAAATCAGTATATTGAAAATAATTATGAGAAGATACTCAATGTGCTCAAGGGATTTGAAAAATTTATTCGATAGTCTGCTTGAGTGAGAGTTGG
The DNA here is from genome assembly GCA_008501655.1 of Calditrichota bacterium. Classification (GTDB taxonomy): domain Bacteria; phylum Zixibacteria; class MSB-5A5; order GN15; family FEB-12; genus QQUK01. The sequence continues at coordinate 4,028 of QQUK01000119.1, read as the reverse complement.
TCAGCTATCTGAAGATAGATGCGGAAATCTGATTGGATTTCGTCTAAATCAAACATATCACTGTTAACTGAATCTCTTAATTTTAATTTAAATGAGATTCCAATATCCTCTTTATACAGGTAATCCTTTGTTATGATTCCGGTTCTCTGGTTGGCATTTACTACAGCAAAACCATCGGTTGAATCAACAATAAAAAGATTTCGGCCCCAACCCTTGTAATTGTAATGTCCCCCTAAGAGATGCATAAGAGTCGGAGTGATGTCAACCTGACTTCCTGTGGTATGAATTATTTGACTTGAAACAAGTGGAGAATATATCAAAAACGGTATATGGAAGTTGTTTGGCTCGATAGCACCTTTACTATTCCCGAGCTGTGTATGGTCAGGTACAAAAAGTATAATGGTGCTATCAAAATATGGTTTCTGAGAAATCTCTTTGAGAAATTGCCCGACAGCATAATCAGCATAATGTATTGCATTATAGATTTGGGAAAGAAATGAGTCATCTTCAAAGACCTGTAGCGATGAATCAGGTAAATCAAACGGTTTATGGTTTGACAATGTTAAAGCTGTCGTAAAAAATGGTCGGCTCAAAGTGTCACTAACGGTAAGTAACTTGCTGTATAAAGCCTTGTCGGTAGCTCCCCAGATTGAAAAAACATCCTCAGAATCAAAATCAGATTGACCGATAAAATTATGCACTTCTTTAGTCTTGAAGTATCCCTGCATATTGTCAAAACTAAGATCGCCACCATACATAAACAAATTAGTATAACCTCTGTTGCTCAGAATCTCCGGGAGTGAGTTAAAATGGTTGTACGCATTATACCTTTTCATTATGGCACGTCCCGGTAATGACGGATAAGAACAGAGGGAAGAGATAAGCCCGAAATTCGTTCTGGTACCGGTTGCATAAAAATCGGTGAAAATGATTCCTCTCTCAGAAAGAGAATCAAAATTGGGAGTGAGGTTCAGGTCGGAACCAAGTACCCCGGTATATTCTCCAGACCATCCTTCCATGACAACCAGAATTACATTAGGTTGAAATCCATAAGTGTTGTCAGGCTGCAGAATTTCTCTTTTTAACTCTTTGCTATTAATGTCCCAGACCTGATTTGGTTGCGATAACATTCTTTCAACCGAACGCAATCCATCATCAAAATCGACAAAAGGGAATCGTTCTGTTTCGTCTTTAAATATCAGGCGGGGGTCATGGTTTTTTTCGGTAAGAGTCCGGCCAAGTGTATAAATACCGTTTAAAGCAAGTTGATTGAGAAAAGGTTTGTCGCTGAAATATGCTGCACCCCAGTCTAACGGTTTGACTCCGAGTGAACCGCGAATACCAATAAATACTAAAATGTAAAGAGGGATTGTGATGAGTATTCTGGAAATGAATCGATACTGTATTGTTGTTCTTTTCAGTGTTTTTGATGATTTTTGTACCATAAGGAATGTAATAATTGTCCCTACAATCCAGATGCATGAATAAAGTAATATTTTACTGTCACTCAGTATCGTATCCGTAAATGAAGTACCTTCATCTATATATTCAAATACTAAAAAATTAAGGTGGGCGCCTATATATTTAAAAAATCTGATATCCGCCAATGAAACAATAATAATAAAAGAAAATAGAATCGTTATATACACAGAGACAGAGTTCAAAAACAACTTTGAAAATCGCTTCATCCATGGCACAACAATGAAGAGGGGGGTCATAATGATGAGTACAACTATCTGGTCAAAACGAATACCGATTAAAAATGCTGTGATAATCTCAAATGATGTTAAATCAGCTGTGTTTTCAGGGAAGTTTATATAGAAGAAAAACCTGAGCGAGTAAAAGACTATCAAACCGATAAAATATATTGAAAACAGATAATAAAAAGGGGATATACTGTTTGGGGATTGAGATCGGGATGTTAATGTATCAGCTTTCATTAGTGAGGTAATTAAACAAAAGCAAAACTATCCGTCAAGTTCCTATTATTCTTCTTCACAAAAAACGGCAGTACCGTAAGCAAGCAATTCAGCGGAACCCGACATAATACCTGAGGTTGAAAAACGAACCTGGATGATTGCGTTGGCACCCATTCCTTTTGCTTCCTCGATCATTCTATCAATAGCCTGCTCTCTTGATTCAGCAATCAGTTTGGTGTATTCTGAGACTTCTCCACCTATTATGGTACGGAAAAAAGCACCAATATCGCGGCCGACATGTCTTGCCCGAACGGTATTTCCGCGGACGAGTCCAAGTGTTTTTACAATTTTTTTATGAGCTACAAACTCTCCGGTTGTGAGTATCATCGAATTACTCCCTTATAGCGGTCATGTTTATAAGCAAACAGACGCTCACGGGTTAAAGAAACAAATAAAACAGTGACTCCTACGGATAAAGCCGAGACACCGAATTTTATTAATGCCGGAACTTCCGGGTCATTAAACAATTCTTCGAAAAACTTAAACAGACCAAAGCCCATCAGAATCATAGCTCCAAGTGAGAAGAAAATCCAACCGAATCCCCGTTCAAGTTTTCGGTAAAGCGATTGCCAGTAATTATCCCATACCGCCTGAGGTAGATCGGCATACTGCATAACACCGGTGACATCAGCAAGAGCTTTAAATTCTTCAAGCTCCTCTCTGAGCTGTTTGTTCACTTTTAACTCCTCTTCAAATGCAAGACGTTCTTCATCGGTAAGTTCCCCATCCACGTACCCTGCTAACAATTCCCGCTTGCTTTTACTCATAAAATTGCCTCATTAAATCTGCCAGTTTTTTTCTGGCATAATACAGACGTGACATTACAGTCCCTTTAGGGATACCAAGTAGGTTTGCAATCTCATCATAAGACATACCCCGAAAATGCTGAAGAGTGATGATCTCCCGGTCCTCAAAGTCGAGTTCGAGCAATGCCCGTCTGAGTTTTACTGCGATTTCTTTTTTCTCTAGATTCTCTTCAGGATTTGAACGGTCGATTAATAAATATGATGTATCATCGACATCGACCATTTTATTCTCACGCCGTGATCTTTTGGATAACCAGGTTTTAGAAAGATTTGATATAATCTTGTAAAACCAGGGGAGAAACGGCTGAGATTCATCGTAGGTGTCAGCTGACCGGTAGACCCTAAGAAATGCTTCCTGAGATATATCGAATGCATCATCTTTGTTGCCAACAAGTCCCAAAGCTATTCTATAGGCGGATTGCTTGTGACGTTCCACAAGCTTTCCCAGGGCATTTTTATTCCCTGATTTGATATCGCCAATTAATGCTTGATCTGAACACATAATATTCTTTCCTGTTTGTTTCTCTATTTACTATAGAAAAAACTATTTATTCAAAAAAAATCCGCTTTTTATATCGATTTTTCAAGATAAAAACTTATATTGTGTTGTGATTAAATAAGTAAGCTCATATCCCCTCATCAATGTCTATTCAGGTTATTTACCTGTCTCATAATTATTTACGTGAAAAATTGGAGAAAGTTATGAATATTATTGAAATCATAGATAAAGAAAAAAAATCAGAAATTACAAATAAAATCCTGAGAGCTTTACCGGCATGGTTCGGGATTGAATCAGCCATAGTTGATTATGTAATTGATGTAAAACCGATGAAATTCTGGGCAGCAAATGAAAATGATCAGGAGATTGGTTTTATCGCAATCAATAAGCATTTTGATAAATCAGCAGAAATTCATGTGATGGGAATCTTAGAATCTCACCACCGAAAGGGGGTAGGTAAACTTCTTGTTAAAAAGGCTGAGTCTTATTTAAAAGATAACTCTATTCCATTTTTACAGGTCAAGACTTTAAGTCCGGCTCACCCGGACAAAGGGTATGCTCAAACCCGTAAGTTTTATCAGAATATCGGATTCACCCCGATTGAAGAATTTAAAACACTCTGGGGTGAAGCAAATCCTGCATTGATGATGATGAAATATATCAGTTAGTTATTCCGGTAAAGCAACCATCCGTTCCAGCTCGGCATCAACGCACGGTTTGTCGAGCTGCACGACATTGATTATT
>QQUK01000268.1 GCA_008501655.1 Calditrichota bacterium | reverse complement strand
CACCTGCTTCAGGAGCATCACCGCCGCCGGTCTGTTCATAGAAATATTTAACAATGACATTTGTTTCACCGGCAAGGTCGATAGCCTGAGACATCACCGTGTCGGCGCCATCAGGGTTACCGTTTAAATTCAAAGAATACGGTGCAGACGGTTCTGCAAGACCGATATCGTTTGAAGTTCCCCCGCTGTTTAAAACCCATCTACCGACATCAACTGTCGTATTCGGGAAATCATCGGTAAACGGTATTGCAAACGGTTCTCCGTCTGAGATTGTCACGATACCGGAGGTTGCGCTGTAAGAGCCGTCACCGGTTGAGGTTGCCGTTACGCCGACAGAATCAGAATCACCATACAGGGATACCGGGACAATGACCCGGATATAGAAGTTCAAAGTATCATCTGAGTTCATGCTGCCGGTTGAGGTTATCTCAGATGTCAGTGTTTCATCCCAGATAGTTGTGTTCCAGAGGTTGCCTGACAGCGTTAATGTATAGTCATCGGCAAAAAGACCGTCGTTGGAAACAGACATCAGATATAACACCGTATCATCAACAGCACCGGTCTGAGAATCAAAGGTCGGGTTTAAGGCAAGACCGTAGTCAATCACCCGGAAGCTATAGACTTCAGTGGTATCAGCTTTCCCTTCGGTGTCAATAGCAAGCATATAATAATTTATAACTGTTCCCGGGGATTGTGCCGGGATTGAAGATTCGTATTCATCAGGGTTACCGGTTGCAGTCATAAGGTTCTCTACATAACCACTACCGACATCGTAATACATAAACAACGAATCGGTGTTCACGGTTGTGTCCGATGTAATCTCAGCGATAATCTGATAGTCGTTGAGACTGTCACGAATATCAGTGAGTGGTGTATGATTGATAGATACGCCGCAAGCATAACCCTGGGCGAGAAGAATCGAATTATAAATATTTAACCGGCCACCGGAGACAGTAATACCATCTAAAGATGCAATAGGATCTGTTCCATCTAAAATATAATCTTTAACAATCAAGGCAATCGATGCCGGGTCGTTTTTAAAATCATTTATTAATGATATACAAGCACTTGAATATAGTAATGAAATTGCACCCGCAACATGGGGTGTTGCCATTGAGGTTCCGGTTTTCGTTCCGTAGCTGTTACCCGGAGTTGTTGAAAGAATCGATGTTCCGGGAGCACCAAGGTCGATAGTTGTTGTACCATAAGCTGCACCGGAATTTTTAACATCATCATCAGTTGTGTTGGTAACAGCAATCATAAAGTCAGAGGCACATGCTGTTGGAACATCACCCTGCGTATCTACATCAAGATTGATATTTGCGGTAGCTCCACAGCTTAACACACCGACTTCACCAAGTGAATCATAGATAGCACACCAGATCGGGTAACTTGCCGGGTCACCAAAATCAACACCAAACGATGCATTGGTGGAGACAACAAAAGCACCAAAGGCGCCATCGGTCTGATTATATAATGAGCGCATTTCGTGTACATACGAATATGCAGCAACTACTGTAGCTTCTACATTCGATGATCCGGCAATTGGCATAACTTTACCTGTCCAGTTAACACCGGTGACGCCAATACCATTATTACCGATAGCACCAACTGTACCGGCGACATGAGTACCATGATCATCGGACGGAATAGAACCGTTATTGCTGTATGCATTCCAGCCGTCGTAGTCATCAACGTAACCATTGCCGTCATCATCAATTGAGTTACCGGGGATCTCATTTTCATTCTTCCAGAAATCGAGATCAACATGGTTTATATCAAATCCTCCGTCTATAACGGCTGTAACTATCTCATCACCGGTTGCTGTAAATCCGCCGGTTGTAATATCCCATGCTTCCGGACCATCGATATCAGCATCGGATACCCCGCCGGTTTGTCCGGTGTTATGCATATCCCACTGAGATGAAAACGAAGGGTCGTTTGGAAATGTCTGCCGTTTGGTGATATAATGGTTGAACTGGGCGAGAGCTACTTTTGAGTGGGAACGGATATTTTCCAAAAATACCTGATTGTCCGATGATTTCATCCCGCTATTATCATAGGAACATAACCATATATTCATCCGCTTTGAAAGTTGCTGTACAGTTGTCAGCTTGTATTGGGAAAATGACTGCTGGACATCCGTAATCATTTTTTTGCCGGATACCTGAATAATAATTTCACCGGGAACAAAGTTGTTGTCGTTCTGTCCCTTTTCAGCTGAGATGTTTGAACTAAATAAAAATAGTAAAACAGCAAAGATTAAGATCTTTGACCGATGAGGAGATGATAAGCACATAAATCGTCCTGACTGTTAGATTTCTACATTTAACGTGTATTGTGTGGGTCTTTAAAGTTGTAAATTGTCTCTTAATAAAGTAACAATTTTTGCGCATATGTCAATTTGTATTTATGTTGCACTTCTTTAAGGATGGTTCTCTGGGAGCAATAAATCAGGACAAAAACATTCTTCTTTATGGTCTAAATTAGAACAATTTCTTTAAAATAGGGGATAATCAGCACATTTATATAAGAATAAAGGAGTAACCTGACGATAATTTCTGTATGAACATCAATAGGTACATCTCTCGAATTCTGCCCGTTCTTCTGGCTGCATTTTTAGTGTCAGCAATGGCAATATCTGATGAAAAAGAGGAGATTTTAGATATTCATAATACTGTCCATTGTGGTAACTGTCATTCAATGAATTCCAAAATTAGCAGTACTGGTGAGATTCCGGGGAGATCGGCAACCTGTCAGAATTGCCATGACCCGTTAAAATCGAGCGCAAATTATTTTGGTTTCTCCTTCCATGATGACCCAACGCGTAATTGTACTGATTGTCATTCCTTCCATAAGACCGATGTAATCAAAGCTAAAGAAAGCCGTTTTTCTCTTGAATTTTATGATAATAGTAAGATGTACAATTGCGTTGCCTGTCATAATAAAAACAGTTCACCTGACCAGTTATCTGCCGGACATCAACAGGCATCGCTTTTATATCATTCTGACTCACTATATACCCAGAAACTATCAGCTTCAGAAAACTGTTTGGTCTGTCATGGATTTAATAGTACGCTTAATGTCAAAAATTCTTCATCTGCTAAAATCCCTTTTATCAATCTTCACGCCTCTCACCCGAATGAGGTCATAGTCGAAAAAGGGTACAAAACCGGAATGAGAAACATTAAAGTGAATATTGATGAAAAGCTCAAATTGCTCGATAATCGTATCGAATGTCTGACCTGCCACAATTTATCTGCTGGTTCAAACAAGCTGTTAGCCCAGTTTGACAGTCAGAAAGAACTCTGTTCAGGATGCCATATCCGGGTTCAAAACAGCAATAGTTTTGTTATTGCTAACTAACTATAATACATTGTATATCAATCAGTTATAAACAGGACTGGAAGAATTTTCCTTATTTTACAACTTTTTTTGTCTTTTTTATAAGAATTATCTTGACAATTCTGTGACAATTGTTATCTTTTTCACAAGTTAGGTATAAACAGAATAGTTTTATAAGGTAATAGTAAACAAAAACTACTTGGTATGAATAAACAGCATAGACAGACAAGTGATAAAATTCACAATTGCCCGACTCATTTCCATCATCATAATCATATCAAAAGTACTGATATTACTGAAATAAACGATATTCAGCAAACTCAATACAGCTCAGCAGGTAATGCTACAAAAGCTGTATTTTTTTATGCCTCAAATAAAGGTAAAAAGATATTTTTTAACTTCATATATGTGATAATTTTCACAATAATATGCACAACCTCACTTTTTGCCCAGTCTCAATTATCAGTCCCGGCCGACTTTGTAATGCGTTTGACCCCTCCCGGTGAAAATAATGACTTTTTGAGACCATCTGATATTTCAATCGATAAACAGACCGGTGAAGTATTTGTTGCTGATCCGGGCAAAAACAGAATAGTCATCTTTGATTCGACTTCGACATTCCGGTTTGAATTCCCCGGTGCTGATTATTTTTCAACCCCTATAAATGTAGAAATAGATAATAATGGTTTTATCTACATATTAGCTTCGACCAGAGACGGACGTCAGGTATTCAAATTTGATTATGACGGACTTTTTATTAAAGTGTTGAAACTGGAAAATCCAAACACTGACATGCAGTTGAAGATAATCTCTATTTCCATAGAAAATGAAAATCTCTATCTGTTTGATGATAAATCACAACAGATTTTCGTGTTTGATTTAGATGGTAATTACATGAATTCATTTGAAATCATGGCGGATGAGGAAAAAGTTAATCAGGAAGAACAGATCGTCAGTACTATTTTAGCAGCAAATGATATGATATATTTATCTGTTTCAACTTTGGGTAAGGTAATGGTATATGACACAGAAGGAAAGAAATATAGATCTTATGGTTATAAAGGAAATAAACCGGGTCAGCTGAACTTCCCTGTTGATGTTAAGATTGTTGATAACTCGATGATTATGATTCTGGATAAACATCGTTATAATGTCGTTTGCTATTCCTTAAACGGTAAATTTCTTGGAGAATTTGGTGGAAAAGGAAATTCGCCCGGCTGGTTTTATCACCCGACTATTCTCGCTGTTAACAAACAGCACCAGGCTTATATCGGACAGATTTTTGAAAACAAAATACAGCTCTGTGAAATCCCTGAATTTATTAAAACACAAGCTGAATTAATTCAGGCAAAAAAGTAAATAATGGATAATAATATGACTTATATATATGACAACAAAAGAAAAGAAGGAAATAAGATGATTCACCTAATGAACTATCTGTTTCAGTCTTTTTTCACTCTTATAACCTACTTATGTATTTGGAGGTATAAAAATGCGTAAGGTTTTATTACTCGCTATGGTTCTCTGCTTCGTATTAGCAGGTACTTCGTTTGCATTCCATGATGCCGGTGTTGCTGATTGTGCCGGATGTCATACAATGCATAACAGTCAAGATGGTACTTTAGTAGACCCGGATTCACCTGATGGTAACCCTTGGTTACTCGTTGATGCAAATCCTTCAGATGTATGTCTGTCGTGTCATGCTTCTCGTTTAGGTGAAGTATTCGGTACTGACCCGCTTGCTCCACCGAGATTGATCGGTGCAGGTAACTTTGCATTCTTGCTCGAAGACAACATCAATGACGGTCACGGTGGTGGTGACACATTAGCTGATGGTTCTTGGGAAAATGCAATCCCTGGCGCACAGGGCGGTCACTCAATTATCGCTCCTTCCATGGGTGTTGGTGCAGACCCGGTTTTAACCGCTGCTCCTGGTGGAACTTTCCCGGCTTCTCAGCTCGGTTGTTCATCATGTCACGACCCGCACGGTAACACAAACTTCCGTATGCTTTACGGTGCTACATCCGTTCAGGACGGTCTCTACACATTCACAAACGCTGCTCCGACAGCTGAAGGTGGACCTTCCTTATTCTTCGGTGGTGGTGAATCACAAACTCTGCATACAGGCTACCAGGGCGGTATGTCAGCATGGTGTGGTAACTGTCATGGTGATTTCCATAACAACAACACCAAACTTATCCACCCATCAGGTTCAACAATCGGTGGTTCAATTGCTACTAACTATAACCTGTACAACGGTACCGATGCTATCACCGGTGGTGTAGCTGCTTCTGCTTATCTCGCTGAAGTACCTTTTGAAGATGCTGCTAACACAGCAACTTCAACAGCTGGTCCGACCGCTGCTTCTCAGGTTATGTGTTTGACCTGTCACCGCGCTCACGCCACATCAGCACCTGATATGGGTCGTTGGGACTTTGGTGTAACATTACTTCACGAAGATGGTGACGAATCCGGTTCATACGAAATTCCGGATCCATATAGCTCAATCAACCAGCGTTCACTTTGTAACAAATGTCACGTTAAAGATGTGAACGACCATCTTGAGTAGAAACAAATAAAACCAGGTAGTTTGTTTGACTATCTGATTTATACCTAGTACTTTAAATAATCGCCCGGGCAATTGCGACCGGGCGATTATTGTCTCATAAGGTTGGTAATAATGAAGGTAAGGTTTTCAAAAAGTAATCCGGGTATAAGATTGTTCGTTTGGGCTTTCGTACTGTTTACGATTTGTACTGGTTATACAGCGTTTACAAAACCACAAATAAAAAAACACTCGGCGCAGTTTGTTCTCTATCTTGAAGTAACTGAAGAATTTTCAGACGAAGTAATTCTGCATATCGATTCAATCAGGCTCATAAAAACCGATTCATCATTTTTCACAATTCCTGTTTCCAAAATTATCTCATCACAAAAAACAGCTTCTCAGCAGATAAAATTAATCGACCGGTATATTGAACCGGGGATGTATACATCAGCACTTTTCTTTTGCTCCGGTATTGAGGGGTATATCGGTAAGGTCAAAATGCAGGCAGACATCTCCGTTTCAGGTTATCGGATTCCTCTTCTCAAAGAGGCAACTGCAGAGCGATGCTGTTTTGTGAATATGGTCTGGGATGTTCATCCTTTTGATGAAAAGGAAAAAGAATATCAGCCACATATCTCCGTCTCATCTTCAGTTGTACAGAATTTTAAAGATATACTTCTGGTATCAAATGAAAATTCTGATAATGTCACCATTATTGATCAGTTGACTTATAAAATTCTCGATGTACTCAAAACAAACAAAGGTCCCAGGGGGATGGTTTATGCTGAGCAAAATCAACTTCTGTTTGTTGCAAACTCCAAATCAGATAATATTTCAATTTATAACATCCTTAATCTCCAGAAAATTAAAGATATTAGTCTTAATAATGGCGATGAACCATCTCGTCTCATACTCTCAGATGATGAACAGTATTTGTATATTTTAAACTATGGTTCCAAATCTCTATCTATCGTGAATCTGCTCTCTTACCAGGAAGAAAGCCGTGTTTATGATTTCGAAGATCTCTACGCGATTGCCTTGGATGAAACTAAAGGGTATCTCTATATTTCAGAGCCGTTGTCAAATAAAGTCCGGATATTTGACCCGGTGAATAATACTATTGTTTCAGAAATCAGTTTTGATGGGCATGTAACGGAACTTGCATTTAATAATATTACCGAGGAGCTGATTGTGGCAGCTAAATACCGGGGACTTTTGTTCAGATACAACAGCAAAACCGGTGAGTTTGCAAATCCGGTTAATCTTTGTTCTCCAGCTTCCGGTATCAGTTTTAACACTTTTGGTGATAATCTGTTTGTCTCAGAGAAAGATTGTAAGATTGTTGCGATAGTGGACCCTGAAAAATCAATTGAGATTTCAACGATCTATTTGGATGATGAACCCGGTTTAATCGCACAGGATTCAGACAATCGGAATCTCTTTTTGATCTATCCCGATAATGATGTGCTTTCGATATTCTCTATCCATAGTAAAACATTAGTAAAGACAATCGATGTCGGCAAACGACCATACACAGCTTTGGATATTTGGTAAGATGAAACAACTCCTGATACATACAGTACTTATTTTGGCAATATTGCTGGTTGTTCCGACTGCGAATTCAGGGGTTCTTCCATTTGATTTGACCGGCTTTCTTGATGTTTCCTATGGCAGTATAAAATTTGATTCCCGGGATCAGGAAACATATAAACAACAATATTCGGTTAACTGGAGCAAAACATATTTTAGAAACCTCAGACTTCGCTCTAACTATTTCTATTCAAAATATGATGTGTTACAGAATTCAGATAATACTGCATGGAAGGAAGAACAACGCCCGACTGTTGGTCTGACCTGGTCAAACAAACATTTTAACTTAGGTTCAACAGCAAGCTATAAACAGGATAAATCCAATTCAGCGATTCTTGAAACAAATAGGGAAGATTTTTCGATTTACTTTAAATCTCTTTCGGAAAAGTATCCAAAACTGACTCTGCGCTATTATTGGGACCATATTTATAATGAAGAGCTTGCCGCAGCAAGAAACACAAAAGAAAATAAATTTCAGGCAGAACTACATGAATCATATAAACGCTCTTTGTTTAACTACAGTTTTACCAGAAGAAAAAATAACAATCAGACGAACAATGTCCGGACTGTTCAGTACCAGCATTCATTCCAGTTTAGGAACACAAGTCATTTTAAAGATTCCAAACTGATGCTTTCAACAAATTATTCATTTGTACATTCAGCACAAACTGACACCCGACCGGTTGCTGGTTCTGATTTTATTTTTATTCCGTTCTCAGAGGCTCTATACAAAGAAACTGCCTCTGTATTACTTGATACACTGCAGAGAAATCCGTCCCTCAATGATGGAAACAGTGAGAATCCGGCTCAACCGCTGATTAACGTAGGCGGCACGGTGATTAACCAGAATCTTGGAATTGATTTTGGCTATCCGGAAGATATTTCAGCTATATATCTGTATGTCGACCGCTTTTCAGATAACACAAAAGATTTTCATGTTTACATCTCCAGTGATAATTATAACTGGAGCTCCTATTATACCGGTCCTGATGTTGAGTTCAATGAAGGGTATAACCGGTATGAAATTGTTTTCCCGAGTGTAAAAACAAGGTATATCAAAGTGGTCACTTCCGGTATCAGTAATTTTGATCCGGTATTGGTGACTGAGATTCGGGCTTTGGCAGAAGAACAGGTAGATGTAGATACCAAATACAATTCATCTTCTCATCAGCTTAATGTCGGTTCCCGATACCGGCTTACTGATAAATTTCAATCTTCTCTGAACGTATCATTCCAGCATCAGTCCGGACGTGCCAATGATGCCGATAGAGATAATATCTATTATGCCTTGTCATCACAGTATACACAATCAGAAGTTGTTAATCATAATTTCCTCTGGACGCAGTCGTATCAGCTGTTTAATGGTGCCGCTTTAGATATTTCAAGCTATACAGCATCATATCTGCTTTTATTAACTCCAATTCAGCGGTTAGAGTTTTCGTTTGCTACCAACTATCAGAAAGATTTTATCGACTACGATGAAAACAGCAACAATCTCAGTTTTCTATTGAATACAAAAGGAACCCCGCTGACCAATCTAAACTTCTCCGGTGAAGTAAGTTATTCTAAATACAATCAGTTTCTTGGGGATGACCAGTTTGATACCTGGAACAGAAGACTTACTCTTGATGGAAAAATAACCCGTACTCTGAGTATGATTCTGGGATGGTCACACCGGAGTACTGATACAAGATCTCTTGATACAACCACGACTCAGACGCAATATAGAGCAAGCATACGGTACCGGATGACCCGGACAATATTTATGCGCGGTTCAATTCAGTTAAATAAAAACAGAACAAAATATATAAGCGAGGAATTCCAGCTTGGTTGGAATCCTTCAACAAAACTTTCTCTGAGTGGTCAAGTTCAGTCGCAGGATGATGATGAAATGTTTAAAACGACTAAATATAATGCTCAGGCGAATTATAAATTACGAGGCAGTACAAATATTTTCGCAAGCTACTTTATCAATGACTTAACGGAAGCTGGCGGAGAGAAAACAACCTCGGTTAGGGTAGGAATTCGATCATCTTTGTAAGAATTGAGGATATATATGAAAATAATTTTGAAAACATTGTTACTTGTAGTAGTTCTGTCGATGCTCCTTGGCTGCGGCGGCGGAGTAAAACCAACGATTTTTCTGCATCCGGATTTTAACTTCAGCTTTATTGAGAGGGTAGCTGTTGTACCCTTTGAAAATCTGTCGAATGAACAGGGTGCCGCTTACCGGACAACCAGACTTTTCATCTCAGAACTGTTTGCAGCTGAAGCATTCGAAGTTGTTGAACCGGGAGAAACAAAACGGGTTATCGAAAAAACCGGTACAGTTAGAACTGCTGAACTTACCAAAGAACAGATTATATCAGTCGGAAAAGAACTCGGGGTTCAGGCTCTTTTCATGGGTTCGGTCAACGAATCGACCATCCAGAGAAGCGGAACATCATCTAATGCAATTGTAACTCTGGTAGTCAGAATGGTTGAAACCGAAACCGGAGCGACAATCTGGTCGGCTACAAATACTGAGACCGGCAAAGGGTTTATCAGATCAGTATTCGGTGCATCGGATAAATCTATGAGTGAAGTAACCAGGAACTGTGTAAAAAATACGCTAAGGACATTGATTAAATAAAATGAAAAAATTGTTACACACATTTCTCTTTTTGTTTTTGCTGATACATTTTCTAATGGATAATACATCAGCATCAGAGCCTAACCTCTTTTCAGATTTCAGTCAATCAGAGGAACTTGCTCTTATGCCGTTATACAACTTATCCGGGCGGAGCAATGCTATTCGGGAAACTTCGGAGAAGATTGGTACAATTTTAGATTCATTTGGCATTCAATATAAAAGATCATCGGATATCAGACCGATTCTCCGGAAATACCGTATTCGTTCCTCCGGTTCGCTTAAAGCAGAAGATATCGACCAGCTCCGAACAGAACTCAATGTGAAATACCTGATGCTTGGTTCTGTTAATATTTATGAAGATAGAGCCAACCCGGAGCTGTCTGTTTCACTCCGCATTATTAATACCGAAACATATATGATAGAATCAGCTGTATCAAAATCTGCTTCTGGGAGGGATTTTGAAGGTCTGTTTGGACTTGGTGTAATTTCTGTATTGGATGAGTTATCGGATAAATTGTTGTTTGAATCCCTCAATGAACTTTTTTCAGATTTAGAAGCACATGAATCTGAGCAGAAACCATCAGCAGTGATTATTCCGTTCGATAATACGACTGATTTCAGAAATGCCGGGTTTATACTTACAAATATCTTCCTGACATCATTGGCAAATGACGGGTACAAAGTCCTCGAACCGGGAATTGTTACGGAATATATGCTCCGGAACAGAAAAATTCTATACGGGGGAATTGATTATCCGACTCTGGATATGCTCAATGCTAAACATGATATTGATTTGATAGTAACCGGTTCTATAGAATTTTATCAACCTTCAAGAGGGAATAATTTTCCAAAAGCAGAAATCGGCACAAGAGTACTTGATGCTAAAAATGCAAAGATTATATTCATGTACAATAATTCTGTTAACGGTGCTGATTCAGAAGCACTATTTGGTGTAGGTAAAAAATATTCAGTTGGAACTATAATGAAAGAGTATATAGATGATTTTGAAAGTAAATTTAAAAAGAAAAGTGAGAAATATTTTGCTCAAAAGAAATAACAGACACAGACTATCCGGGCGGATTATCATGTTCTTCTTACTCCTCTGTTTCTCAAGTCCGATCCTTGATGCAGCAGAGCAGAATATACCTTTGGCAGTAGTTAACGGTGATACGGTCTTCTCTCATGATATGGATGATTTGATGATTCGGACACACAGTAATGTTGATATGTCAACACAGACTGATTTTGATTATACAAACCTGTTCAATAAGTTTGTGAATGATCTTCTTATTCTGCAGCAGGCATATTCTCTCGGGATGGATGAGAACGAACATCTTCAGGTATATATGGATAGTAAGAGGAAAGATGTTGCCCGAAGACTTTACTTGTCTCAGAATTTTAAACCGGACCTGAATATTCCTGAACAGGAAATCAAGGATTTCTTTGAAGAAAATCTGAAACGATATCAGTTCCGGACAATTTCTGTGAATACCCTTGAAGAAGCAGAAAAAATCTACGCTCTTCTACAAGAGGGGCACCCTTTTGATTCACTTGTCCAGGTTTATTCACTTGACCATCGTAAGATGAAAAACGGTCTTCATTTGATAACATTTAAAATGAATATGGATCAGCAGATGCTTAATCTTGGGGAGACTCTTGAAGTTGGTGAAGTATCGAAACCGTATTTAGGCCAAAAATATTACACCCTCTCCAAACTTGAAAAGAGACTTGGTGCTGATCCTGAAAAATATGAAACATACAAAAAAAATATCATAGATAGATTGACAGAAGAACTCAGAATGCGTAAGTGGAATGAGTTTGTAATTAATTTAGATGCTAAATATCAGGTAAAGGTCGATACATCAGTTGTTGAAGATATCATTGCTGATAGAGCAATTGTACTGCAGCTTGAATTCCGTCAGGGAACTAATCGTCCGGTGATGTACATTGATGACCGGAGTTATATTACGGATAAAGACTTAAGAAACGAAATGTCAAAAACTATCATGAATGCCGGTACAACTCCGTTTGAACAGATTCTGAACAGTTCCTTAAATTTGGAAAAAGAAAAATTACTTGCAATGCATGAAGCGCTTCAAAACGGATATTATGATTCAACCCGTATTGTTGACTGGTATTATAACACACTCGACTCGATTCTTATTGAAAACTATCTGAAAGAGATGATTGTTGCGAATATTAAATTTAATCACGAAGAATTTCAGGAATACTATGATGCCAACAAGGAAAAATTCCGTAATAATGATAAATTTCTGCTGAAAAGCATGCACCTCATGGAAGAATCCGATGCTGATGCCGCTTATGAAGCTTTACTGGATGGAGCACAATACAATTATATTTTAGAGAAATATAGTGCTAAAGAGATTGAAAAAGGTGAACAGTTTACTGATATTCAAGGCTATCCGAAAGATGTAATAGAAATTTTAAACGAACTGAATACCGGTGATTACACTAAACCATATAACACCGGTAATGGATTTGTGATTTTACATATCCTTGAAAAGAAACCGGGTGATTATAAAACAATCGAAGAGATGGATCTGCAAATCCGGGAATATATGTTTCAGAAAAAGTTCAATGAACTGTTAAACAATCATCTCTCCCTGCTGAAAGAAAAATCGGATATCGCATATTTTGATGATAACATTGAAAGTTATTTTAAAAATGAATTATAAATACAGCTTGTAGGTGTATAATATGAATAATAATGGATTAAACTCACATCATCGGCTCTTGATACTTATAGTATTAAGTATCCTCTTTTGTATACCTCCGATTAGCGATGCTCAGATCAAGCGAGGAAAACGGTTTGCTCAGAAGAGTAACTGTCTTGACTGTCACAAAGAGGAGACATTTGAAGGAAGTATAAAGCATAAACCGTTTGGGGATAAAGATTGCGAATCATGCCATAAACCTCATGGGTTAGTCGGTGTACTCCGTCTACAGGCAGATGGCAGTGATCTTTGTTATACCTGTCATACGCAGGAATCACTCGGTATTGAAAAGCCAAACAAACATCCTCTTGTCGAAAAGGGTAAATGTCTTGACTGTCACGAAGTACATACTTCTGACCATAAAGGATTATTAAAAGCAGATTCAAACGAGCTTTGCTTTAAATGTCACACCCGTACTGACTATGAAAATAAAAATCTGCATGCCCCGATGAAAGACGGATGTATCTCCTGTCACTCTATCCATGGTTCAGATCATGGTATGCTGCTATCGGAATCTAAAGACAAATTCTGTTTCACCTGTCACAATGCATCAGATTCTAAATTGAAAGATGCTCACTATGGTTACAATATAACCAATGCAGACTGCGGTTCCTGCCATACTCCGCATTCATCTGCTGTCAAAGGTCTCTTAGGCGGAAATGTTCATGCTCCGGTAGGAGATGGTTCCTGTGAAAGCTGTCATAACGCTCCGACAGACTCTGAGCCGTTTGCGTTGGCAGCCGAAGATAATGAACTATGTTTTGCCTGTCATGATCAGGAAGAAACTATGACTGAGGATATGCATGCTGCTGTTTCCAGCGGGCTCTGTCTTGATTGTCACAATGCGCATACTTCTCAAGAATCACATCTGCTGGCACAGCCTGTAAATGATCTTTGTGCTGGTTGTCATGACATTTCCTCGGAGATGACAAAAATGAGTAAACATGCACCGGCATTAGAAGATTGTACTAACTGCCACTCAGGTCATGGTAAAACGGATGATAAGCTTTTGACAGTAACCGGCAACGACCTCTGTCTTGATTGCCATGCAGATATGCAGGAAAAATTGGAAGCTGAAAATGTTCATAGTCCGTTTGCTGATGGTTCCTGCCTTGATTGTCACAAACCGCATAGTTCTGATTTTGCCAAACTGACTATTACGAATCGAAGTGATTTGTGCAGTGAATGCCATGATTCACCTTCTGAATGGATTGCCGAAAAATCAGTTCATCCACCGGTAAAAATCGGTCAATGTAATACCTGTCATGATGCCCATGGCTCCTCGCATGCCGCACTCTTGAGCAAAGAGAAAAACGCTCTCTGTGAATCATGTCATGATGATATGTATAAGTCTGAGGAAGGAGATTTTGTTCATGCTCCTTTTGAGGAACAGGCATGTGATAATTGTCATACAGCCCATGCTTCTGCACATGAACCACTTCTTGTCGAAGAATCCGGTGATTTGTGTAACGGATGCCATGAAGTTTATGATACAGAAACGGTACATACCGGTTCTGTTCATAGCCCTGTACTCGCTAATGAATGTATTGCTTGTCACACACCGCATAAAGGAAAAATCGAAAATCTTCTCGTTGATAAGACTGAACGTCTTTGTCTTTCCTGTCATGAAGAGATAAATACGATGCTTGAAACACAAGTTGCCCATGCTCCGGCAGGTGAGAAAGATTGCGCTGGATGTCACAACTCTCACATGAGTCCGGAAAAATCACTTCTGGTATCTGCTGTTCCGGAGCTATGTCTTGGTTGTCATGATGGTGATGATGCTTCGTTTACTTCAAAACATCTTGGATTGCGAGGTGAACAAATAGATTGTGTGAAATGTCATGATGCACATGCAGCACCTGATGAACAACTCTTTTTGTCAAAAGGTCACGAACCATTTATTAGTAATGATTGTGAGATGTGCCATGTCAAAGCAGATAGTCAGGAGGAAAAATAATGAAAGCATTTAAATATATCTTACTGATTTTGCTTGTTGGAACATCTCTTCAGGCGGCACAATATAAACCGGTTGATCAGCCGGCTATATGCTATGAATGTCATGATGATGTTTCATCGTATATGGAAAAGAAAAACGTTCATCCTCCCTTTGATAGCGGCACTTGCTCCGATTGTCATAACCCGCATGCATCAAAACATGCTTCGTTATTAGGTGATGATGTTAAAAATCTCTGTCTCAGCTGTCATGATACAATCAATGAAGAGATTAGTAAAACTTCTTCACATTTACCGGCAGCTACAGGAGACTGCATCCATTGTCACAACCCCCATGCATCAGATGCAGCAAACCTGCTTTCAGACAGTGCTCCCGAGCTTTGTATTGGATGTCATTCACAAGTTTCCGACTGGATGGCAAAGTCCAATGTTCATGCACCGATCGACGGCGGTGACTGTGCAGCCTGTCATGGTGCCCACGGAGAGAATAATGCTTCTCTTCTAAAAGCAAAAGCTCCCGATGTATGCTATGATTGTCATACTGATAACACACGTATTAAAAATGCTCACAAAGGATATGACATATCTGAGGCAAACTGTATCACCTGTCATGATCCCCATGCTTCTACTATTGCTTCGCTGTTGCGTCCAAACCAGCATAAACCATTTGAAGCCGGAAACTGTGGATCCTGTCATGAAGATAATGCAGAGAATTCTTTTGCAATGAAGTCGGACCCAAAGACACTTTGTCTGAAATGCCATAAATCTTCGATTGATATTGAAGGCACTTTTAAACATAATCTGCATGATGAAAAATCATGTCTGAACTGTCATAATCCGCATACTTCAGCTGCAGAATTTTTATTGGCATCGGAACAGAAAGACCTCTGTATGGGTTGTCATTTTAATGATATGGAAAAAGAGAAAGATGCCTATATAACTCATGATGGCATGGACTGTTCTAATTGCCATATGCCGCATACATCAAATGACAAACAGTATCTGAAGAGTGATAAAATTAATCTGTGCATTGAATGTCATACTGAATCGCATCAAGCATCACATCCTCTGGGAAATGATATTATTGACCCGAGAACTGAACAGCCGGTTGATTGTTCGAGTTGTCACCAGATGCATGGAGCTGACTTTGACAAGTATATTCCTTTAAATCCTTCTATGGACCTTTGTATTCAATGTCATAAACGATAAATAGTTAAATAACAGAACTTCAGAGTAAAAGCTGCCTTTATTTAAAGGCAGCTTTTCTGTTAAATTGCTGCCTGTCAAATATTCATCGAATAAATATGATTTGATTACTTAAAACTAATAACGATAGGTATGTATCAGAGAACAAAGAATATGTAACGGTCTGATTTTAACTCCCTTGATATTTAAAAATCAATTCTGTATCATGGTTGTATGATGCAGAAAAAATCTATTGATACTATCAGTAAAAAAGAAATTGTGGAATTCAGAAAAAAAATCCGTTCATTCTATAGAAAACACAAACGGATTCTTCCTTTCAGAAATATCAGCGATCCGTATAAAATAACCGTATCGGAGCTGATGCTTCAGCAGACACAGGTCGATCGTGTTGTGAGCTATTATGGAAAGTGGATTCGACATTTTCCGGATTGGAAACAACTGCATCTGGCATCACAAACAGACATTCTCGCAGCCTGGTCAGGTTTAGGGTATAACCGGCGTGCACTCTATCTAAAAAAAATTGCTGATATAATCACCAATGCATATTCTGGTAAATTTCCTGAAGAGGTTGATGAACTGGTAAAACTTCCCGGTATCGGAAAATATACTGCAAATGCGATAGCAGTTTTTGCATTTAAAAAAAGAGTTGCTGCAGTTGATACAAATATTAAAAAAGTCTTGCTCAGCTCATTTGACTTGCCGTCCGATCTTCCGGATTCAGTTATTCAGAAACTTGCCGAACTTGTCCTTCCCGACCGGAACCTGAAAGATTGGCATTATGCCCTGATGGATTATGCCAAGTCTCTTCCGAAATCAGTACATGACAGATACGCTCCCCGATACAAACAATCGAAATTCGAAGGTTCAATACGGCAGA
This sequence comes from Calditrichota bacterium, assembly GCA_008501655.1. Lineage (GTDB taxonomy): Bacteria > Zixibacteria > MSB-5A5 > GN15 > FEB-12 > QQUK01. The sequence continues at coordinate 13,020 of QQUK01000268.1, read as the reverse complement.
TTCGAGGATTTATTCTCAAAGAATTAACAGCCGGGAAATCAGTGACTAAAACAACTATTGCCCGTTCCTTAAACAGGGCTAACGATGATGTTTCAAAAGCAGTGATAGAACTTCAGAATGAAGGTTTTATTACTATTTCAAAAAATAAACTATTGATAAAAAATTAAAACTCCTGTCGCCTTTTTTAGCTCCTTATTTGTTATTTATATAAAAATGAAAGGAACTTAAAATGAAACTTAGACAATTTCTCTTCAGTTTTTTCGCAATATTGTTACTTATTTTTACCGGATGTCTTGAGCGGAAGGAAACAATAACAGTAAATAGAAACGGAGAAACAACGATTGTTTATGAAATCGATGGTAATGTTGAGTCTTTTGAAAACTCAAATTCATACCCTACCAGGGAAAAATGGAAAATCTTAAAAGAAGAGCGGTATACAGATAAAGATAATAATGCAAAGATAAAATTGAAAGCATCGCAAACCTTAAAATCAAATGAAGTGTTTCCAGTTTCATTTACTAACAATTCATCCAATAATTTTTCTTTACAATTTCCTACTCAATTAGAAATTTGGAAGGAAGGTAATAAAACATTTTACAGATTTGAGCGAACTTATCAGGCACGTATGTTCAAGCGTTTTAACGCTCCGGATGAACTAGATGAAAACAAAGAACTGGAAGAGCGGGTATTAGATAAGGGTATATTTAATGTCTCTGAATCAGATAGAAATCAGTATATAGAAAATTTGACCTTAAGCATGATGTATCACACTTACGCTATATATCTTGAAGCAATTGGTGATATGATAATTCAGGATAAGTTCCCACTTTCTAAAAAAGTGGAAGCTGAAAAGATGATCTCTGCATATATAGAAGAGGCATTTGCAGATACTGTAGTACTCAATATCCTACTGCTTGATGAATCATCCATTGACTTAGCTTATGAAAATTTACTGAATAAAATAGAATTGAAAGTTAGCAATATTGTATCGGAAGTAACAGATATAAACCAGAAAAAAACAGATTCTCCGTTTATGATATCCCTTTCTAAGATTAAAAAGATGTATACTATTACCGAAGCGCTCACTTCTGACAAATTTTCAGTTACATTACATCTTCCGGGAGTTATTATAACAACTAATGGTTTTACTGGACCTGAAGAGCAGGGGTTGATTTATTGGGAGTTTTCCGGTGAAGGTCTGCACGATGCACATATTCCTTTGTTTGCTCTATCAGTGGTGGAAGACTAATAATGATAGTAAGATTTTTGGAACAGATAGAGAAACTATCAGGTAAACTATACCTGTTTGTTTTGAAATTAGTTCGAGATCATGAAGATGCTCTTGATATAGTTCAGGATACATTTATGCGTATTTTTCAGATGATAAAAAAGGAGCAGAAAGAGATTTCAGACGGATATTTTTTTAAAACAGCATATAATCTCTCTATTAATCAGCTTAACAAAGCTAAGCGGAAACTGGATGACGGTACATATGAAATCGAAACAGTTAACGAGGAACCGCTTGAACATCTTCTTCTCTCTGAAAAGAGAAAACAGATTGAAAATGCTCTTTTTAGATTATCCGGGAAACAGAAAGAAGTTGTAGTGTATAGGTTTTTTACAGGTTGTACAATAAATGAAATAGCCGGAATGATGTCAATATCAACCGCCTCTGTTAAAGTACATCTTGCTCGAGGACTTGTTAATCTGAAAAAAATGATACCGGAAGAAGAAAGGTTATAATATGAATTGTAAGAGATTCAAAGAACTAATACCATTATATGTTTTAAATGAACTCACAGGAGATGAGAAATCAGATGTAGATAATCATTTAGAAACCTGTGAAGAGTGCAAAATAGAGATAACCGAATATCAGGAAATGATTAATATCTTGTCCACGAAGAATGAAAGTGGAGTGTCTAAGAATGAGTTGAAAGAAATTAAAAATTCGGTATATACGTCTGTGTTACAATCTGCTGTTCGAGCAAAACCTGAATCAAATATTGTAAAAAATATTTTACAAATTGCCGCAGCTGTTATTATCTTTTTTGCCGGATACTCTGTATCATCATTCTATTCAGCATCATATCAACCGATTAATCGGTTTACTATTAATCAGAGCGAATCAGAACTTACTGAATCTTTTAAAATATATAAAAATTCAAAAATTGGCCTGAAAATAATCGCCAAAGGGAAAAATGCGATTGATAATCAATGAGTATACTAAAATATGCATTGGTTGTAATAAGGTTAACTGCATGCAGAACAGGTGTTTAGCTGTTTTTATGCTGATAGGAACTTCCCTCTCCAGTTTTTTGTTTTAAAACATACAAAAGATTGGAGATTTGTTATGTATTTCAAATACAAAAAAGAGATACTACTGGCAGCGACCCTCTTGATTTTTACTGTTGTCTTAGTATATAATATAAGCTACTCCGAAGATAATGGAGATACAACAATGACAAAAAAGAATACTACTATCAGCCTGAAACCTGATGCTGACGGAAAAATTCGCCTGACGGATGATGAATGGAAGCAGGTGTTAACCGATGAAGAATACCGGGTGTTAAGAGGTAAAGGAACCGAACTTTGCGGAACCGGAACATATTATCATAATGACTCGGTCGGTACCTATCTTTGCGCAGGTTGTGGGTATGAGCTGTTTACTTCGGATACAAAATATAACTCCGGTTCAGGTTGGCCGGCATTTTTCCAACCGATTTCTGAATCTGCAATTGACCTTAATACTGATACATCATTTGCCATGGTACGTAAAGAAGTTATTTGCAGCCGCTGTGAAGGTCATCTCGGGCACGTTTTTGATGATGGTCCTAATCCAACCGGACTACGTTATTGTATCAATTCTGTTTCTCTGAAATTTGTAGCGGATAAAAAATAAAATCGAGGAGAATAGTAACTGAAACCGGTCAGCCTTCATTCAGAAAGATTAGTTTTACGTCAGGCTGAGAAACCGGACGCAGTTTCTATTCTCTCCTATTACATCAATAATAAACAATACCTGACACCGTTTGAACCGGTTCGCTCAGAAGAATTCTATACCCAATTGTATTGGATAGATCAGATTCAACATGATAGGGAGGTTTATCAAAATGACCTCGGTATCAAATTCTGGCTGTTTGAAAAAAATATTCCATCCAAAGTCATAGGAGTTATCAACTATTCGAATATAGTCCGGGGTGTTTTTCAAGCCTGCTACCTCGGGTATTCACTTGCTGAGGATAAACAGGGGAAAGGGTACATGACCGAAGCATTACAGATTACAACGGAATATCTTTTTACGAAAATGAATATTCATCGGATAATGGCAAACTGTATGGTAAAAAATAAACGGTCACTTGCTGTATTAAATCGGGTTGGGTTTGTAAAAGAGGGGGTTGCTAAAGACTATCTCATGATTAATGGGAGATGGGAAGATCATATCCTGACATCACTGACCAATAAAAATTTCAATTCAATCTGAATTTTCAACAGGAAGAACCTCAAAAACAGTTTCTCCGGTTTCAAACATCTTTTTAACATAAGGATGACATCGTTTGCAATTTTCCCCGAAAGTGACCTTTTCCTGAAGCTCCTCAAGGCTGGAGCAGTTATTTGCTTTGGCAATCTTTTTAAGTTCTGAAAACTTCTTATTAAAACAGACACAACGGGTTACCGGCATATTTTTCCTTGAGTAAGTCATACAATTATACTATATCAATATATCCGGCTGTTATAAAATAGCAAGATTTACACTTTGATTATTTTTTATAATCTTACGGAACATTTATGTAAGTACTTACGTAATAATACCAAGATAAAGGGACAAACATGACAAAACAAAAAGATATCATAAGCCAGTTAGGCGAACTTGCCTTAGCAAGTCGACTTAAGCGGATATCTGAATCATTGATGCGCGATGTCTCCCGTATCTATTCAGAGCTTGATTACCATTTTGAAGCGCGCTGGTTTTCACTCAGTTATCTCTTGCTGAAACGCAAGGAAATTGCGGTCACAGTCGCTGCTGAAGAACTCGGGTTGACTCATCCGGCTATAAATCAAATAGCAAATCAGATGACAAAAGCCGGTTTATTGACTTCCAAAAAAGATAAAATAGATGAACGGAAAAGAATATTGTATCTCACTCCAAAAGGGAAACGAACTCTTAAACAACTCAGTCCGCTTTGGGAGACGATTAAGACTTGCAACGCTGAATTGATTCAAGAAGTAAGTAAAAATCTGATAGGTAATCTCGACAAGCTTGAAAATGCACTTGCTCAGAAAAATATGTATACCAGGTTAATTGAATCGCTGAATCAGGAAAGTTATAAATCAATTACTATTCATCCTTATCATAAAAAATATGCAGCCCATTTTACCAAACTGAATAAAGCCTGGCTGAAAAAATATTTCAAAGTAGAGGATTACGACAAACTCATTCTTGATTATCCGGAATCACAGATAATAAAGAAGGGAGGAGCAATCTTTTTTGCAGAGTATGATGGAAAGATTGTCGGATGTTCTGCGCTTTTGAAACATAGAGATGCTATCTATGAAATCGCAAAAGTTGCTGTTTTAGAGAACTATCAGAATAAACATATCGGTCGAAAACTGGTTATTGCTGCTGTTGACGAAGCAATAAAACAGAAAGCGAAAGAAATCTGCATGTTAACCAACCCGGAACTGACAGCATCGATAAAAATGTTTACATATCTTGGATTTGTACAAAGTAATAAGAACCGTTATGAAAAAATGTACCAAAGAAAAACAATCTATATGAAACTTAATAAGGGTAATTACCGTAAATTAAAAACAAAGGAGTAATCAATGCTTATCCCTCATAAGCATTTTCTTTCAAATCGCCAGATAAACCGAATCGCTTTACTTTTGTGCATGCTGTTTTTATTCACATCTGTTTTATCCGCACAAGGTGTCGAGCGCGAGGAGATAGAGATTGATTCAAAGATGCAGCTTGAGATTATAGACTCGGTATCATCGGGACTTAACAATTATTACGTTTTCCCCGATGTCGCCAAAAAAATGGAAGCAAAGCTGCGGGAACAGTATAAAACAGATGCTTATAAGGAAATAAAGACATTGCAGGCGTTTACAGACAGATTATCCTCAGATATGATTGATGTCAGTCATGACAAACATCTCGGTGTGCGCGGATTTCAGGATGAAATTATAGCACAGATCTGTGACACAATGCCGGATGAAACTGAACAACAACGACGAACAAATGAATCCCAACGAAACAACTATGGCTTTAAAAAGATTGAACAACTCAATGGAAACATCGGATATATAAAACTGAACGGATTTCATAATACAGACCATGCTGCCCCGACAGCAATTGCGGCAATGAACTTTTTAGCTTACAGTGATGCGATTATTTTTGATCTGCGTGATAATGGCGGTGGCTCTCCTTCAATGATTCAACTATTGATGAGTTACTTCTTTGAAGAACCGGTTCACCTCAATTCATTTTATGTTCGGGAGACCGATTCTATTGAACAGTTCTGGACCCAACAGTTTGTCAGCGGACCAAAGATGACCGATGCTTTGGTTTATATCCTGACTTCTAACTATACATTTTCAGCAGCAGAAGAATTTTCATATAATTTTAAAAATCTAAAGCGCGGTACTATTGTCGGGGAAACAACCGGCGGCGGTGCCCATCCGGTAATGCAGATTTGCTATGAGAACCTGAATGTCGTCGTTCGGGTATCGTACGGCCGGGCTATAAACCCAATCTCCGGTACTAACTGGGAAGGGGTCGGTGTAAAACCGGATATTGATGTTTCCCGGGATGATGCTTTTGATGCGGCCTATAAAGATGCCCTTTCTAAACTGATTGAACAATCTGAAGATGAAGATAAAAAATTCACCCTCAATTGGATAGTTGAAGGTATTGATGCAAAAATGAATCCGGTAACTCTGGATGAAGCTACTATGAAAAAATTTACCGGGTCATATAATGAAAGAACAATCATGTTTGAAGACGGCAAACTTTACTATCAAAGAGAGGGTCGACCTAAATTTGAACTGCATCCCCTTAAGGAAAATCTCTTTTATATCGAAGGACTTGATTATTTCAGACTTGAGGTAGAGCTTGATAAAAATGACAATCCGATAGCATTAGTCGGTCATTATGATAACGGAACGACTGACCGTTCGGAACGAAGTAAATAAACCCTCCCCTACGTTTGTCTCTACGTGCCGGCAGTTACCTCGTTAACTCGCCGGCACACTCTTTTGCAATATATACTCTTAATATAAAAAAAGCGAAGTTACTATACTTCGCTTACAATTTACTCTGTCATGAAAGTTTTATTCGGAACAGCAAGTCCCTGCTGCGAAACAGGAATAGCATCTATGATGTTTTAACATCACCCGGACACCAAGGGTTTCTGCTATCGTCTTTCCAAGGTCATAATCTTCGTCATCATCAACAAGAGTGCAGGCATAGACGCCAGTACTACCGTTCTTTTTAACAATCATCCGGCTGTATGCACACATAAATTCAGCTCTGCTTTTTTCATCTTTGTATGTTGTCATACAATTTTCGGAGACAAAAGGAACTTCAACAGATTTATGTGCTTTAAACAGATTATAAAAAACGATTATATTGGTATCTGCAGGGAGGTTATACTCTTGAAAAATCTCACGAAATCTATCTTCAACGGCGTTTTTATCTTCAGACTGTCTGCCATACCGGGCGATTGATACAGCAAAACCATTTTTGTGCATCAAGGAAAGAGTCTCAAACGACATCCGAAAATTCCCTTTACCCCGGGAAGCATCATGTTCTTTTTCATTCGGATAATCGATAGATACCCGGAATTTGAGATCATATTTTTTACTCTGTAGTTTGATTACATCATCAAAAACAGTCCGAATCGGACCGGTACCGTTGGTTAAAACCATACAAGGTTTATAATCTAATGCATAATCTAAAATTTTCAAAAAATCTGTATTTACAAAAGGTTCACCTCCGGTGAAAGAAAGCTTCTCAACACCAAGAGCGACCGCTTCATCGATATATCTTTTCGCTTCGTCAAATGCAATCAATTCAATGCGGGTATCACCCGGTTTGGAATCTTCAAAACAGAAAGGACAGCCAAGATTACAGTCAGTTCCGGTATGAATCCAGAGCTCTTTGAGGGATAATGTATCGATATATCCTCTGGGATTGCCATCAGGAGTTGTCAGCCAGTCAGTTGTTGTAATATGATGCATGGGTCAAATATCCGTTTTTTTCAGTTATAGTCAAGAATTATCAAACAAATTTCAGAAATTGTTTGTATATCATAACAATATTTGATAAATAATTGTTCAAACTATATATTAAATTAAATTTGAACAGAATAGAAAAGTTAAATGGATAACATTAGTCAATTACAGAATCTCCTAAAAAAACGTATCCTCGTCTTTGATGGTGCTATGGGTACGATGATACAGGGATATAATCTGTCCGAATCAGATTTCCGGGGTGAAAGATTTACTGCGCATCCGGTTGATCTGAAAGGGAATAATGATATTCTGTCTTTGACACAGCCAAAGATTATTTCTGAAATTCATGAATCGTATCTTGCAGCCGGAGCTGATATAATCGGAACCAACACCTTCAATGGGTCAAAACTCTCCCAATCTGATTATCAGACCGAAAACATAGTATATGAACTGAATAAAAAATCAGCTGAACTGGCAAAAGAAGCAGCCGAAAAATTCACAGCTCAAAATCCGGATAAACGGCGATTCGTTGCCGGTTCTATCGGTCCGACCAATCGGACATGTTCGATTTCTCCTGATGTCAATAATCCCGGCCTTCGCAATGCAACATTTGATTCAATGAAAGATGCATATACAGATGAAATCAAAGGTCTGCTGGATGGCGGTATTGATATACTTCTGGTTGAAACGATATTTGATACACTAAATGCCAAGGCATGTCTGTTCGCCATTGAAGAGATTTTAGAAAATCGCAATATAGCCGATTTCCCTATCTGGATATCCGGTACCATTACCGACAAAAGCGGTCGTACCCTTTCGGGTCAAACAACCGAAGCATTTTGGAATTCTATCAGACACGTCAAACCGATGATTATCGGGCTCAACTGTGCCTTAGGTGCGGAACTATTACGTCCCTTTGTTGCTGAGCTTTCCTCGCTTGCTGACTGCTATCTTGCTGTTTATCCGAATGCCGGGCTTCCCAATCAATTCGGCGGATACGATGATACTCCGGAATATATGGCATCGCAGCTTGCAGAATTCGGACATGATGGATTTCTCAATATTGTCGGTGGATGCTGTGGTTCAACGCCACCGCATATCGAAAAGCTTGTTCAAATGGTTTCAGAAATTTCACCGCGTAAAATTCCAGAACTTCCTGTTCGCACCCGACTCTCCGGTTTAGAACCGGCTGTAATCCGCCCCGATTCACTTTTTGTTAATATCGGTGAACGAACCAATGTCGCAGGGTCAGCTAAATTTGCACGGCTTATAAAAGCTGAAGACTATGAACAAGCTTTAGATATAGCCAGACAACAGGTCAGAAATGGTGCTCAGATTATTGATATCAATATGGATGATGCTATGCTCGATGGTAAAAAGGCAATGGTCGACTTTATTAATCTCGCTGCATCCGACCCCGAAATCGCCCGTATTCCGTTTATGGTTGATTCATCCGACTGGGAAATTATCGAAGCCGGACTGAAATGCATTCAGGGAAAAGGAATTGTGAATTCAATCTCACTGAAAGATGGTGAAGAAGAATTTATAAAAAAGGCAACTCTTGTTAAAAGATATGGTGCTGCTGCCATTATTATGGCATTCGATGAAAAAGGGCAGGCGGATACATATGAACGTAAAGTTGAAATTGCCAAACGTGCATATAAAATACTTACCAAAAAGGTTAGATTCCCAGCAGAAGATATCATCTTTGATTTAAACATCTTTGCAATTGCAACCGGTATTGAAGAGCATAATTCATATGCACTTGATTTTATCAAAGCAACAGAGACATTAAAGAATGATTTACCTCATATAAAAATATCCGGCGGTGTTTCAAACCTTTCCTTTTCGTTCCGAGGCAATGATTATATTCGTGAGATAATGCATTCCGTTTTTCTCTACCATGCTATAAAAGCTGGTATGGATATGGGCATAGTCAATCCGGGTCAGCTTGCCATCTATGATGATATTGATGAAAATATCAGAATCATTGTTGAAGATGTCATTCTGAATAGAAATGGAAATGCAACTGAAAGATTGACGGAACTTGCTCAAACTACAACCGGAAAAAAGAAAAAGCAGAAAGATGAACAGGAGTGGCGAAATGAGCCGCCTGTCGAACGGATCAAGTATGCCCTTGTTCACGGGATTACAGATTTCATTGTTGATGATGTCGAGGAGATTCGGGAGAACTACGAAAAACCTTTGTACATTATCGAAGGTCCTCTTATGGACGGGATGAAAATTGTCGGTGACCTCTTTGGAGATGGTAAAATGTTTCTGCCTCAGGTAGTCCGCTCAGCAAGAGTAATGAAAAAAGCGGTCGCATATCTGGAACCGTACATCAACAGAGATAAAGGTGATGCATCACCAAAAGGGAAGATTCTTTTGGCAACTGTCAAAGGTGATGTGCATGATATTGGAAAAAATATTGTTGGTGTTGTATTAGGCTGTAACAATTATGAAATTATAGACCTCGGTGTTATGGTCAAAGCTGAAACAATTCTGGAAACAGCAATTGAAAAAAATGTTGATATAATCGGACTTAGCGGTTTAATCACACCATCTCTTTCTGAAATGGTACATGTAGCTTCCGAAATGCAGCGAAATAATATGACAAAACCGATTCTTATCGGAGGTGCAACAACTTCCCGCATTCATACAGCTGTTAAAATAGAACCTGCATACAATGGAACTTCGATCCATGTCTCCGATGCTTCCCGTTCAGTATCGGTAGTAAATAATTTATTGAATGAATCTAAATCAGAAGCGTATGCAGCATATATCAAGGAAGAATATGAGAGCCTCCGGCAGAATTATAAAGAAAAAGTCGATGAACTGAATCTTTTATCCTATGAAGATTCCTTTAAAAACAGATATTGTATCGACTGGTCCTCATACGTCCCCCCAAAACCGTCTACAACCAAGCTTGAAATTATTGAGAATTATTCTATTGAAGAACTCAGAAACTATATCGATTGGACACCGTTTTTTAAAGCCTGGGAACTGCCCGGACGGTATCCGAATGTTTTATCATCTTCACATACCAAAACCGAGGCAAACAAACTTTTTGATGAAGCAAATGCTCTTCTGGATAAGATAATAAAAAAAGATATTCTTACAGCAAAAGCTGTTTTTCAAATACACCCTGCGAACAGCAAAGGGGATGATGTTTTAATATATTCTGATGATTCACGCAATGATGTAAAAGAAAAATTACATTTTCTCCGTCGCCAGAAAAACAAACCGGGTCAGAAAAATTATTCACTTACTGATTTCATCACACCGGTTGATTCTACTCATCCGGATCATTTAGGTTTGTTTGTCGTGTCTACGGGATTTGGACTTGATACCGAAGTTGACAAACTAAAAGCTGTTCATGATGACTACAGTATCATAATGCTTAAACTGGTAGCTGACCGTTTAGCTGAAGCATTTGCCGAACGGCTTCATCAGCTCATCCGTATCAAATACTGGGGTTATGCTCCGGATGAACAATTAACCAATGAGCAACTGATAGCTGAAAATTATTGCGGTATCCGTCCGGCACCCGGGTATTCAGCTTGTCCCGATCATTCGGAGAAAAAAACTATTTTCCAACTGCTCAAGGCTGAAGAAAATATAGGTGTAGCTTTAACTGAATCGTGCTCTATGTATCCGGCAGCTTCAGTATCCGGCTATTATTTCTCTCATCCTGATTCAAAATATTTTGCTGTTGGCCGAATAACAAAAGATCAAATTGTTGACTATGCCGAAAGAAAGCAGTTAACTGTCGAAGAAATAGAAAAGTGGCTTGGACCATATCTTGGCTACCAAAAATAAGTTTGAAAGTAAATTTACATTATGTACGTTATTGAACATCTCAACAAAGCAACAAAACCGCTCTTTAGTTACGAAATCATCCCTCCCTTAAGAGGGAAGTCAGCCCGGGATATTTTAGATATTGTTGAAGAAATACTCCCGTTTGATCCCCCTTTTATTGATGTTACATCACATTCTGCGGAAGCATATTACGAAGAACTGAATGATGGTTCAATACGCCGGCATATCAGGAAAAAACGAACCGGTACAATTTCTATCTGCGGTATTATTCAGAATCGTTATAATATTGATACCGTTCCCCATCTGTTGTGTCGCGGTTTTTCTAAAGAAGAAACCGAAGATGCTATGATAGAACTTGGGTATCTTGGTATTCATAATGTCCTTGCTATCCGGGGTGATGAAACCAATTACATAAAACCGGTCGACAATTCTAAATCGGTTAACGCTTATGCAAATGAACTTGTTAAGCAGCTTAATTCACTAAAAAAAGGTCAATATCTTGAGGATATTTCAAATTCAGACCCGATTGATATGTGTATTGGTGTCGGTGGTTATCCGGAGAAACATCTTGAAGCTCCAAACTTCAAATCTGATATCCAGTATTTAAAAGCAAAGGTCGATGCCGGAGCTGACTATATCGTTACCCAGATGTTCTTTGATACATCATATTATACGAGTTTTGTGAAACAATGCCGTGATGCCGGAATTGAAGTCCCGATTATACCGGGTCTGAAAATTCTTTCCGGAACACGACAGATCACCTCACTACCTAAAAATTTCAATGTCACTATCCCGGAAGAACTTGCTGACGAAGTCGCAGAAAACCCGGATCATGTACGTGAAATCGGTGTCAACTGGGCAGTCAAACAATGTGAAGACTTGCTCAACTGCGGTACAAGATGTCTCCATTTTTATATTATGAATGACACCAAAGCTGTCACCAGTGTAATCAAAAAACTCTAATTTCTTCTAAAAATCTTGATAATTTTAATTTAATGCAAAGATTTAGTTGAAAAAGTACCTTGAAACTTTTAGCATAGATGTACGATGCTTCGATTTGAATTTCGAGGATAAGAATAGAAAAGGTGAAACAAGGATATATACATGTCTAAATTTAAAATATGCCTCGTAGTCGGTGCCCGACCAAATTTTATGAAATCGGCTCCACTAATGCGGGAACTTCTTGCAAACAAAGATTCATTTGATACCAAACTACTTCACACCGGACAGCATTATGACCACGCCCTCTCACAACTCTTTTTTGATGAATTGAAAATGCCCAAACCGGATATCTACCTCGGGGTCGGTTCCGGCTCACACGCAGAACAAACCGGTAAAATCATGATTGAACTTGAGAAATCATTTGGTGAAATGCAGCCTGACCTGGTCGTTGTTTTTGGTGATATCAACTCAACGCTTGCTGCGGCTGTGGTAACGGCGAAAATGTGTATCAAACTTGCTCATGTAGAAGCCGGGTTGCGTTCATTTGACAATACTATGCCTGAGGAAATCAACCGCATTGTTACTGACAGACTTTCGCATTATCTTTTTGTCTCTGAAGATTCCGGAATAAAAAATCTCAAAAACGAAGGTGTATCGGATGATAAAGTCTTTTACACCGGTAACATTATGATCGACTCACTTGTTGCCAATCTGGAAATAGCCAAAAAATCAGATATTCTCGATAAACTCGATTTAGCACCGGATACTTACATCGCAATGACAATGCACCGGCCGGCAAATGTCGATGAAGAAGAAAAACTTCGCGAACTGTTTGAACATATTATCGAAGTTTCTGCAAAAATGCCGATTGTATTTCCTTGCCATCCAAGAACAAAGAAACGGCTCGAGGATTTTGGTATCACAGGAAATGCAAAAGGTCTTAAAATGAGCGAACCGTTGGGATACCTTGATTTCCTGAAACTCCAGTCAAATGCAAATTTTGTTTTAACTGATTCAGGTGGA
>QQUK01000352.1 GCA_008501655.1 Calditrichota bacterium | reverse complement strand
AGCATCATCATCACAGATCCAGATCGGAATCGGCGTTCCCCAGAATCGTTCACGGGAGAGAGCCCAGTCGACATTATTCTCAAGCCAGTTCAGCATTCTTCCGCTCCGGATCTCATCCGGATGCCAGTTGATTAAATTATTATTTTTTATCAGCTGGTCTTTGAATGCTGTTGTCTTCAGATACCAAGACTGCTGGGCGATATAGATAAGCGGTGAGTCGCATCTCCAGCAGAACGGATAATTATGTTCATAGATCTCTTTTTTGAACATCTTCCCGGCGATTTTGAGATCTTTGATAATCTCTTTGTCGGCATCTTTGATAAATGTACTGGCGTATGGTTTTACAAAATCTTTAAACAGCCCGTTATTATGAATTGCCTGAAATACCGGCAGATTATTTTCTTTCCCGACCTGATAATCGTCAGCTCCAAAACCCGGAGCGATATGAACGATTCCGGTTCCGTCATCAAGGGTGACAAAATCACCGTTTACGGCATAGTATGCATCTTCAGACTCGTCTGCAAAACAATCAAAGAGAGGGATATATTTTTTCCCGACAAAATCAGAGCCTTTGTGTTTTTCCAAGACCTTAACATTTTCCGCATCAGCTCCGAATACTTTTGGAATCAGCGCTTCAGCTAAAAGAAGTTTTTCATCTTCAAATGCAACGAGAGCGTAATCAGCGTCAGCTTTCAGACAGATTGCGGCGTTTGAAGGAAGGGTCCACGGAGTTGTTGTCCAGACAAGATAAGAGAAATCAGAATCTGCAGATTTTATTTTAACATAGATAGACGGATCGCGAACCTCGGCATACCCTTGTGCCACCTCATGAGAAGAAAGTCCGGTACCACAACGGGGGCAGTACGGGACGATTTTATGTCCTTTGTAAATAAGGTCACGGTCATAAAATTCTTTAAGTATCCACCAGACTGTTTCGATATAATCATTTTTCAGGGTGACATAAGCATCATCAAGGTCGAGCCAATAGCCGATTCTGCGGGTGATTGTATTCCAGTCCTCGAGGTATTTAAATACCGATTCACGGCATTTTTTATTAAATTTGTCGATGCCGTATTCGATGACCTCTTTTTTCGATTTTAAACCGAGCTGTTTTTCAACTTCGATTTCCACCGGCAGGCCGTGTGTATCCCAGCCGCCTTTGCGGTCGACCCGGAAGCCCTGCATCGCCTTGTATCGGCAGACTAAGTCCTTGACAGTACGGGAGATAACATGATGAATACCGGGCCGTCCGTTGGCTGTTGGGGGACCCTCGTAGAACACAAAATGTTCCCGGTCTTTGGCAGCCTCGTTTGCTTTATGAAAGACATCCTGGTCATCCCAGAATTTGAGTACATCTTCTTCAGCTTTCGGGAGCGAAAAATTTTCTTTAAATTCGTTAAATTTCATAGTCTTACGCTAATTTAAGAGTTTTCTAATTTAGCGTATTATAATAGGCGTTTTAGGCTGTTTTGTAAAGTTTTTTGTGGGTAACTATTATTGAGTAAATATATTATGTTCATGTACCGATCAAAATTAAAAGGACAGTATTAAGACCTAAAACGGGAGGTAAACAATGAGATTTACAGTTATATTAATATTATTTATATCAATCATATCAATGTCAGTTTTAGCAACTACACCGGAAATCGAACAAGATTTGGTAGCTGAAAATTGGGAATCAGCTTTTGAACTTCTTCAGGAAAAAGGACCTGAAAACACTGTTGATAGTTTTTTGTTCTTTCAGCTTTGTTACCAGCTTGATTGCAAGCTGGACGTTGTTTATCCGGAAATGAATCAAAAAGGATTCCAAGAGTTTCATAAATGGGGAAAGCGTTTTGTTGATAAATATCCAGATGCATTGTTTTCACATTTAGTTACCTGTGATATGAATATTATGATCGGTGAGATACAGCGAGGGATTGAGGCTGCTGACCGTGCGATTTATGCTGACTCATCATTTTATCCGGCATACAACGCAAAATACATGGGACTGATTATGAGCGGGATGTTTCAAGAAGCTTTGCAGGTTGCAAAGGCAGTTCTACACCAAAAGGAGGATCATGTAATCGGATTAATGAATTGCGGTGTAATTAGTGATGAGTTGGGAGAACACAAAAAAGCGATAGAATATTATAAAAAAGCAGAGAAACTTCATCAAGGCTCTTCGATGCTTTATTACAACATGGGAAATTCCTATCGAGCGATCGATTCAGATTCACTTGCTTTAATGGCATACAGCCAGGCGATTGAACTTGATAAAGAAAATGTGTATGCACATCTCAACCGGGGGAACACCTATGCTGATTTGCAGGATAATCAAAAAGCAATAGAAGATTACCAGTATTTTGTAGATAATGCTCCGGATAATATGATTTCTGAGAAAGAGAAATATAAAAACATTATCAAAGCAATTCAGCTTGATCGTGATTATTATGATGAGGAAACAATTCTAAAGATAGCAGAAACAACACTCAATGCATGGAAAGAACAAAATTGGGACGACCTTGCAGACTGTATGCATCCAATGGCACTTCAACAATTTAAAGAAGCCGGGATTATCGCCATGGAACAGATGTACGAGGGGAAAGATCAATCTTCGTATGTTATTGTGTTTGGTAAAATAGTTAAACTATCAGATATGCGGACTTTATCAACAAAACAATTTTTTGTCATCCAGGCGGAAATGTTTACCGACGAAAAAAGCAATTTCAGGAGTCAGTTTTTAATAAGTGATGTAGAAATTAAAAGTATTGAAAATCCGATAGTAGGAATGGCATCAGTAGAGTTATATACGACATTCCTCCAGGGACAAAGTATTGATGATCAGCTGGGTTTTATTCTCGATGGTACCGAATGGAAAGCATTATTGCCAACACCATTTATGGGATTTGTAGCAGCTGTAATGGAGAGTAGATGATAAACGTTATTGGAGAATATTTCTACTCTCATTTGTTTAACATCTGTTAATTAACATTCATCCCTACAACACAACCCGCAACGGCGATTCCGTAATCTCCCACTGACCCTTGGCAACATTCCGCGCACCTTTAAATACCAGGTACGAATATTTGCCATAATGCGGGACAAGCTGTCCGATACGTTCCAGCGATTCAAGATTTTTCGACAGAATCACCATCGACTTTTTACAATCACCAAACTCCGAACCACTCAACACAACCGTATGTTCATTTAGGTCGAAAACCTCACCGTTGATATTGACAATCCCGTCGACCTCATCAACTTTTTCATTAAAGAAATCCGGAAGGTCAGATGGATTTAAGAAAATTATCGAACTCGTCGAATCGGTTTTTGCTGAAACGATATTCATAATATTGATATCCTCATCACCAACACCCGATGCAAACTTGGCAAGGTAATCCGCCTCCATAGACTTGTTATCATTAACAGCATACAAATGATTTTCATATCCGAGCACCGCGGCGACAATCGGTTCTACTTCATCATCATACAGTTTACGGAAAAGATTATAATCCGGGTCAATCTCCATTGCCAAAGTTCCTTCAGGAACTCCAAGCTGATACGTAAATTCTGTCTTATCGAAGTTTACGGTCGTATCGTACACACCATAACCGCCAGTGAATCTGACCGGAACCTGAAGTGTGTATTCATCTTTGCTTAAATCGGAAAGAGTAAAAGAAACCACTGTTCCGGTTCTTTTTGCTTGAGAGACCGCAATCTGGGGAGCTCCGGCACGGTCAATCCATTGCGGGATGACATGCGGAAGCATCTCTCCAGATGCCCGTTCAAAATGGTCAATCCATTCTTCCCAGGATACTCTCTGTTTTACATATTCTTTATAAATATTTTTCCACGCCTGCCAGAAAGGTTCAGACCCGATCTCCTCTTCAATCATATGATACACCATCATCCCTTTGTTGTATCCGATAGTTCGTGTATCCGCCGATGTCCTCGAAGTAAACTCACGAAGCGGGAAATCATTGCCGTCATTGACATAGCTGACATACTGCTTCAGGATATCCTTGCGGTACGCTTTCGCGGCATCATCCGATTGCTGAAGTTTATAATGATAATCAGCACCATAAACAGCAGCAGCCTCACACCAGTTGCCACGTTCGTAGTCGACAAACATCGAATTTCCCCACCAGTTATGGAGGACCTCATGTCCGAGTGAAGTCGATTTGATAAACGGTAAGCGGATGACCTGCTGACCAAGAAGGGTCCAGCCCGGCATTCCGTAACCGGTCGGGAAAAAATTCTCGGCAACGATAAAAGAATTGTAAGGATACGGTCCGATCATATCATTGTACATATCTATATAATCAACTGAAGCGGTCAGATAATCACGCATCAGCGATGAATCTTCTGCAAAGAAATAACAGGCGACTCTGTAATAATCAATCGTTGTATCTAAAACGACATACGGCGCCGCCATAAACATCAGCCCGTCATTGACAAGCGGATTTTCCCATGTCTGGTTCCGACGACCGTTTTCATCATATTCTTTTTTCCGGTTACCGTCAGCAACCGATTGCCAGCTTAAAGGAATATTTGCAAGAACCTTAAAATTAATAGTATCCTCTTTACCCTGCGGATAGAAATATGAGGACGGCGAGAGATATGCACCTTTTTCCGAGATTGTACCGTCGACCTCGCGTCCGACGTTCTCATTGGAGAATCTGACATCCTCGACATCATCGTCAAATGTTGCATCGTATGTCATAAAATAAGCAAACTTACCGGTGGTATCGCAGTTAAACCCGATCAGCGTTGTTTTAGGTATCGGTTCTATAGCAATATTCAAAGAATCAATTTTAAATGTATCAGCATCAAAGTAAGTCGAGTCAGAGAGGTAGTAGATATCGTAATCTTTTGTTTTAATCTGAAATTTTGAAATATTTGCAGTTTCGTTGATATAAAAATAGTTGAAGCCTTTGTTAACCTCGATAAGTCCTTTATCGGAAAAAGTCGCACTTTGATTTTCAACATCAAGTTTGATAAACATATTATGCGAATAAAACTCAACCGGTTCGACCGGTGCTTTTTTCGAACATGATGTTATGAGTAAAAGAGAAAATGCCGCCAACATTAGTCGGGTATATATTTTCATTTTTCAAATCCTTTGAATATGATTGTTTTAACCAAAGTAGCGGAAAATATACACCGGTTCAAGAGTTTTTTGTTAAAAGATTATTATGATTAGGTTAAGAGAAAAGTAGGTCAAGAGCCCTGTGCTCTTGACATTATCGTCAGGCGGGACGCCTGACAGTACAGTTATATTGAAAAGTCCACTTCGACTCCGCTCAGTGTGACTTTTTAATATTTTGATTTAAAAAAGCTATTGTAGGTCGGGTTCCCAGAGTGAGCGAAAGCGAGCGAAGAACCCGACAAATGTAAAGCTACCGGGGCAGACGAACGCGTCTGCCACCCACATAGTTTCCCTACTCCGTCAACTTATCCAACTCCGCAACCTGCTGGTCAAACAACTCAATCGTTGCCAGTACCGGGTCGGCAGTTGTCATATCAACACCACACTCTTTAAGCAGGTTAATCGGATAATCACGACCGCCCGATTTCAACAAGGTCAGGTACTTTTCAATGATACCCTCTTCGCCATCGAGGAATTTTTTCAAAATCGCCTGCGATGCCGCATACGATGTCGCATACTGGTAAACATAAAACGTCATATAAAAATGCGGAATCCGGCTCCACTTCAAAGGCGTCATATCATCCATCGTAAGCGATGGTCCATAATATTTCTGAGTCAGGTCTCCCCAGATTTTATTCAATGTATCCGGAGATAACGCTCCGCCTTTTTCAACTATCTGATGTATCATCAACTCAAAGCGGGCATACATCACCTGATGGAAAAATGTACCGAGGGTATTGTCGATATGCCGATTCAGCAAGTACATCTTTTCCTCTTTGGTTTTAGCCTGTTTCAAAAGATGCTGTTGCAGAAGCCCTTCATTCAAAGTCGAGGCTACCTCAGCGACAAAAATCGAATACTGTGCTTTAGCAAAAGGCTGAGTTTCGTTGGAGTAAACCGAGTGGAGACAATGACCGAGCTCATGAGCAAGAGTAAACATATTGTCTACGGTATCGTTGTAATTCATCAGCACATACGGATGGACTGAATAGTTCCCCCAGCTGTAAGCACCACCGGTTTTACCGTCAGTTTCATAAACATCGACCCATCGATTCCCGAACGCATGGACTAACCGTTTGTTATAATCCTCACCAAGCGGATGGCAACATTCAATAACTTTGTTGACCGCTTCATCGTACGGAACTTCGTAATCATAATCAGGGAACAGCGGACAGAGCATATCAAACGGTGCGATTTCATCAAGCTTCAAAACTTTTTTACGAAGCGATGTCCATTTATGGAGAGCTTCAATATGTTTTTCGGTTGTATCCAAAAGTGATTTGTATACAGTCACCGGAATATTGTTACCATCAAGGGCGCGATGGAGCGTATTATTATATTTTCTCGCTTTGGTGTAAAAAATATTCTTGGAAACTTCGCTCGATAATGTTGAGGCAATTGTATTGATATGTTCCTTGTACGGTTTATAAAAACCTTCATTGGCATCTTTGCGAACCCGGCGGACGGAGGAATCCATACATTTGGCATAACGTTGTTTGGTCAACTGCAGGTCGTTACCGTCTTCATCTTTAATAGTCGGATAGGTAATATCAGCATCATCAAGCATCGAAAATGTCTGTTCGGCACCGGAGGCAAATGTCGTCGTCATCGAAAGAATCTCTTCAATATCCTCCGAACGGACATGGTTCCGTTCCCGAATCAGTTCCTTGATATAAAAATCGTATCTATCTTTTTCTTTAAACTGCAGGGAAAGTTTCAGCAATTCTTCATCGGACATTTTGAGAAGCTCTGGTTCGATAAAAGATGCCGCCGCTGATGATTCTGAGGAAAGCATCATCGCCCGGTCGACCATCTCTTTGAATGTTGAGTTCCGACTGTCCAGATCAAGATTCAGTTTAGAGTACTGAAACAGACAGGACATGATGCGCGACATCTCGGAACGGGCTTCCAGACAATCAAACAGCGAATCAGCATTATTCAGATTTCCGGAGAACGTTTTCAGTTCGGTCATCAGAAGCTGAATCTTTTCAAAATCAGCCTCCCATGCACCGTTATCTTTGTAGATATCAGTCAGTTTCCAGCGGTATTTTTCGTCTATTTCATGACGTTTTGGGATAGCGTTTTTATCTTTTGTACCTGTGGTCATTTGCACCTCGAAATTATTAATTGTAGTATTTTCGGATAATAAAGCGAATTTGAGCTCAGAAAGCAACAATTGGATTTTTATCAAGTTCATGTGTAGGTCGAAAGTCTTGACTTTCGACGTAACAGAAACGAAGTTCAACCCGCCATGGCGGGCTGTGCTCTTGCAGTTTATTGTCAGGCAAGATGCCTGACAACACCAAACTATGAAAGAAAACCCCCTGTCACTCCTTCCCCGCGAAGGCGGGGATCCTAAACGAAGGTCAACCCGCTATGGCGGGCTGTGCTCTTGACTTTATTGTCCGGCGAGACGCCTGACAACACCACCTATGAAAGAAAACCCCCTGTCATTCCTTCCCCGCGAAGGCGGGGATCCAGAACGTAGGTCAACCCGCCATGGCGGGCTATCCTCTTGACTTTATTGTCCGGCGAGACATCTGACAACACCTAACTATGAAAGAAAACCCCCTGTTGTCACTCCTTCCCCGCGAAGGCGGGGATCCAGTTTTGTAGGGCAGAACCCTTTAGTGGTTCTGCCATAAAATTAAAAATGTGTCCAGCATTCCGGTTTCCGGTCAGTCCGGAATAATCTGAATAGCGTCTCGACATATTTAGAATTCGAAAGCTCAGCAAGTTTATAATCATAGAGCGAATTAAAATCAACAGCCCCTAATATCAGTGACGAAAAATCAGCTATATCAATTTTCAGTGTAACATCAGATTTTGCAGTCGCAGCTTTCAAAGTCGGATAACCGTTGTCAAAATGCACCACAAACGGTTTCCCATTTTCCGGAAGGAATGTATCTTTGATATCAAACTTCACCCGAATCGAGACATCATTAAATGACCGGTCAGCAAGCGTTTTAAACAGTCCTTTGGTATTTACAATGCGATACATAATCCCAATAGAGGCAACATTTGTTTCATGGTACACCGAGGGATACATCTTACCGCTCCCGTTACGCGGGTCTTTCGGAAGAAAATGAAACGTATCATCAAATGTAATATATTGTATCCGGTCTATCTGGTCTTTCTGTGAATGGAGAAACGACAAAAATGATTCGAATACATCTCTGTTAAGATAAATAAGTTCGTTTATTCTTGTTTCGTATTTCATGAAATCATGAGGATTGTCTTTCAGAAACTCCAGTGCAAAATACCCTAACAACTTTCCATCTTTTTTATAGCCGTAATACTTCGATTTAGCATGACGTTTCATATTGGCGATGCGGTATTCCTCATAATCGTAAAACATCCCGGTACGTGAGTCGGCGTATGTGTTGAAACAATCGATAATTTTTGGAATATCTTTTTCTGTAAGTTCTCTTAAATATTTTTTTGAACCGTTTTTAGGCAGGTCTTTCGGTGCAAAATTATATACCGATGCTTTGGCGCCATACCCGGCACCCATATCCCGATAAAAATCCGGTCGGAACGGATATAAAGCTGTAAACAAATCTCCGTTTTTCCTCGACTCTTTCATAAAAAAACGGCAGAGGTCGCGACCGACATGTTCTTTTTTATGCAGAAGCGACACAACCAAAAACCCACCGCCGCCGCATCCTACTTTATGACCGAACAGATTCATTCTGTAATTGTGAAGCATCATTCCGCCGGCAAGATTTTTTCCCTTGAACAGTCCGTAGAATGTCGAGATTTTGGAATCATGCCGTTTTTTTAAACCTTCGGCAAGTTTTTCAATATCCTCTTTGGTGGCAACACCCATTCCGGGGAATGCCCCCGATGCAATCTCTGAGAACGATTGCAGATCTTTTTTAGTTAGTTTTCGAATATCGGACATAAGTATCTCTCTTGACTTAAATTATTCATATAGTATCTTTAATACGAATAAAATGTGTGGAGGTTTATTAAAATGAAACTTAAAATTTTCTTAATTCTAATTCTCCTATTTATCAGCTCCTGCGACAAACCAACCGAACCGAATAAAACCGACTTTACTAACTTTCGCTATCCGCTTGAAGTCGGCAACAAATGGGCTTATCAGGTATCTGATGTTTTTACGAATATTCGTTCCAACACTGATAATGTAGAACTACCAATATTTAATGGAAAATATTTTGTTTCAGTATTGCAATATGATTTAGGTGTTTATGATTACGGCTTGAATGAACCGGGTGCTTTCTTTGTTCAATCAAGATTGGATAGATACGATGCTGATACGTTGTTACATACATATTCAAGGTCAGGGTATTTTTGTAATACAAATGATGGATTGTTTAACTTTGGCGGTACATTAGTCGGAGATTTTTCATTATCTCAAATTTACCATAATGAAGAATTTCATACAAAATTAAGAAAAAATAATGCGTCAGTATGGTTTAACATATTTCAAAATATGGAATATCCAATAATTTTGGGTAAAACATGGAAATACTCTGATACTTCTTTTGCGCTGGATAATGTTGAAAAAAAAATATCTGATTATAAGTGGATTACAACTCAAGGTGGAAATCAATATTGCTTTGTAATAACCTCGAATTATCTTGATCAACCTAATTACAAAATATATGATTATTATTCTGAAATCGGTTTGGTCAAGAAGAGAATAATCGCGTTAGATATAAATATATATGATGAAAATTTTGATGTGATAGGTTTAATGGATTTAGAGAGGATATATACTTTGAGTTCTTTTACTCAAAGTAAAGGTAAGTAAAAAAACTAATTTTTAGCTTTCCGGACTTTCGACCAGTACCACCACTGTTTCTGTTCATCGGGCAAATCCGGGTTCTCAGCCTGAGCAATCGCACATCGGAATGTATCATGCACACATGGATCCTGACGGACACCGGTAACCGCTTTTAGACGCTCAAACAATTCATCTGCATTTTGACCTTTTAAATCTTCGACAGAATGAATACCAAGCTTCTCAAAATCGCGAAGAAATGCTTTCCCGATTGATACCAGATCTTTGAGTTTACGAGTTTCCATAATATATTAAAACTAGATTTGTGATAATTTGTAAATCACATTCTGTAGCTTCTCATTCTCACTCATTAAAAACGAAAATTTCCGCTCGCATCTGTTCCCTTTTGCTTTGATAATCTCAACAAGCTCCCGCTTTTCCTTTGAAGTCCATTTAGCCTTTTTGAGAACATTAACAAACAGCGGGGCAAGTCGTTTCAGAGCGAGCTGTTCGTTCTCATCCCATTGTTTCCAGTTTTTTATTGGCAATGTCCGGGTAAGTTTCTCAATCGACTTTTCAATCATCAACCCCCGGTTTGATTCAAATTTCTCAGCACAGTCATTTGATACAACCATCCCTAAATTAATAAGCGACAGCTCCTGGTACTTATCCATTTTTGATTCATCGACATGCAGAAAGACATCGGACTTGGCAAGTTTCCTTAATTTCTCAATCGGAGAACGATATTTATTTTTACTTTTGATAACATCAGCTTCTTTGGCAATCATTTTCCGGATATTCTCTTTCACCGCCCGGAATCCAAGTTTGTAGTAAAACCAGAGAGCCCCCGATTTAAGCGGTTCGTCATCACCGTCACCCATCTGATAACTGCGCACTAAAAAGAGCCTTGAGTTAAACCGTTTATAAAAGAGTTTAAAAAACTGCTCGATTATAAAAGCTGACTCACCCGAACGAAAAGCCGGAAAGATATTTATCGCTATCTCCACCCGCTCAAATAAAGTAGCAGCTATTCCATAACCAATCGGTAAACCGTTCCGGACAATCATCGCCCCAAAGTTTGACTCAAGAGGCAAGCGGATGTTATTTTTGGCACCATATAAATATATCTGAACACCCCGTCCCGGTTCGTATACGTATACTTCCTCCGGGTTTGCATACGTCAACGGAAACAGTTCCCTGTTGCGAACCCCGAGGACTTCATTTATATCTTTAACCCGCTGTAGTCCCTCTTTTTTCGAAAGATGTTTCAGCTTAGCCGTCGGTTTTTTCAATTCATCTCTGAGATTAGCAGAACGTTTTTTAATCGGTTCTTTTTGGTAAAAAAGTTTTGGTGACCCAACTTGTTTTAATGTCCTCGATCCTTTGGAGTTAGTTAAATCCCAGTCCGGTGCTAACTCCAGATTATCATAAAAATGAACCTGCAGATCGCGCGATAAGTACGAATATCTGAACAGATTAACTAAAGTAGTCAACACCGATTTTTTGTTTTTAGCGGAAGCATCCTCAAGCCACTCGACCGTATCAAGATAATCATCATTGTCAAACGTATCGTTTTCCTGATAAGCAAGCAGATGCTGGATAGACTCATTCAGCTTATCGGCGACTTCATCATTGACCTCCCAGTCAATTGTGAGCGCATTATTGTATTCATCAATCAGATATTCAGCAGCACCGAGTGAATAAGGATGTTCGGTCACAGAGTTCACAATACCGGAGTTATAAAAATTATCACCCTTTTTATCAGAAGTTTTCTTTTTATAATAACTAATCCGTTTTGAAAATGATTTTAACTCTTTATCGACTAATTTGAAAATAGTCGCATTATCCGGGTAAGCTCTCAGAAAACAAAGTGAATCATGATACAGCTTGAGAGATTCCGCCCCGGTGAATTGAGATTTGGATAATTTTCGAAGAATGGATAATTTTTCTGATGCTGTCTGTTTGTTAAATGAAGTTTTCAGCTTTTCAAGCTGTTTAATCAGTTTCAGAATTTTATGATGTGATTGAGGCATAGATTACGGTTCCGGCTTCATGAATGTACCGACCATATTATTGGTCATGATATCTTCAAGGGTTGTATGCAAGGACCGCCAGTTATAGCCAAAACGGTCATGAGCCTTTTTGGATGAGAATGCCCAGTCATAGTCGAGCAGTTTGACAACATCGGGATAATATTTAATATTTGCTCGTCCGAATACTTTTGACCACATATATGAAAGTGACGAAGTAAAATCGTATAGCCCTCTCGGGAACCGAACCATATGCGGGATTTTACCTAAGACTGCCGATGATGTCAAGGCAAGTTCACGGACAGAAATATTATCACCACCTAAAATATACCGATGTCCGTTTTCCCCTTTTTTTAGTGCAGAGACGATTCCCCGGGCGACATCGCGGATATCAACCATATTAATGCGAACCGGAATCTCAGGAAAAATCAAGCGTCCAAACAATCGTAATGCCCGCACCCGGTCATCTTCAGTTTTTGAAGGAGCGATAATTATTGAGGGGTTTACCATTATAAGTTCGGTCTTTGATGATGTATCGTGCGCTTTTATCAGTTCAACTTCGGCTGCATGTTTTGTCATAATGTAGGGGATACGCAAATGTTCGAGATTAAATTTTGTGTCTTCATTGGCAAGCATATCTTCAAGATTTTTTAAATTCTCTTTACGATTGATACCGCCAATGGCACCAACCGTGGAAACATGGAGAAACCGTTTCACTCCAGATGTTTTGGCAGCATTAAATAAATCGAGAGCACCAATTGTATTCAATCCGGTGAACTGGGTCAGGCGGTCAGCACGGAAATTGACATAGGCTGCTGTATGGATAATATAATCGACGCCATCAACCAGCGATGCCATCTGGTCCCGTCTTCGCAAATCTGCAATCCTTTTTTCCAATCCAAGGGAATCGATATAGGTTGTATCAGATGATTCACGGATATGCGCTATCGGTTTGACATTATGTTTATTCAGTTCAAACAGAATTTGTGAACCGAGAGAACCGGAAGCACCGGTAACGAGTATTTTTTTCTCTTTTAAGTCTTCGGTCATTTTGCCGGCACCGATCTGTTAATTGTTCAAGTACACTTGTCGATATACGGATTATATAGTATATTACCATACAATATTTGAGGCAAGTGAATCATAATATAATTATAAACAGATAATATCAGATGAAACAGTTTTTTAAAAATATCTGGGAAAAATGGAAAGTCATTGCCCATAAAATTGGGCAGTTTAATACAAAAGTTATTGTAACTGTCATCTATTTTCTAATGATTTCCCCCCTCGGAGCACTCTTCCGTCTTTTTGGCTGGAACCCGCTGGATCATTCATTCCATTCCGATAAAAATACAAACTGGAAAGATGTTCAAAAACAGAATCCCGATTTCGAATCATTAAAGAGGCAGAGTTAACGGTATGAATATTTTAGGGATATCATGTTTTTATCATGATGCCGCCGCAGCTCTGGTCAAAGAAGGTCTCTTGACCGCCGCCTGTTCGGAAGAACGCTTTACCCGCATCAAACAGGACCCGGAACTTCCCAAAAACGCCGTAGCTTATTGTCTTGAGCGCGGCAATCTGACAATGAATGATATTGACTATATCGTTTTTTACGATAAACCTTTTTTAAAATTCGACCGCATCCTGACTGGTTATATGGGGCAGCCGTTCCGGTCGTATAAAGCTTTTCTAAAAGCCCTTCCGGTTTGGCTTTCAAGAAAGCTTTGGACCGACCATGTTATTTATAAGGAGCTTGGCTTTGAAGGTGAAGTACTGTTTATTCCTCACCATCTGTCCCATGCCGCCGGAACTTATTTTTCATCTGATTTTAATGACTCCGCAATTCTGACTATCGATGGAGTCGGGGAATGGGCAACTGCATCATACGGTATTGGCGAAGGGACAACAATAAAGTTACTTAAGGAGATGCACTACCCGCATTCAGTCGGACTTCTCTATTCAGCCTTTACGTACTATTTAGGTTTTCAGGTAAACTCAGCCGAATATAAAGTCATGGGACTTGCCCCTTATGGAAAACCAATCTATTCCGACCTCATCGAAGAAAAAATAGTCAAAATCCATGATGACGGTTCAATTCATCTGAATCTCGATTATTTTTCTTTCCATTACGGATTGACCATGACCAATGAAAAATTTGAACAACTGTTTAATCATCCAAAAAGAGAACCGGAAGAAGAGACCGATGAATTTGCTGAGAATATTGCAGCATCGATTCAGGCTGTCATAGAAAAAATTGTCCTCAAAATGGCAGCGCACGTGAGGCAGGAAACAGGAAAAACCAATCTTTGTCTTTCCGGTGGCGTTGCTTTAAACTGCAAAGCAAATGGACTTTTACTCAAACAGAATATCTTTGATAACATCTACGTCCAGCCTGCTTCAGGTGATGCAGGCGGTGCTGTCGGATGCGCTCTGTATGCATCCCATAAATTATCAGACGGTCCAAAACAGAAACAGCCGTTTTTCGGGATCGGTCCAAGACATTCTGCAAATGACTGCAAAACATTTTTGGACAAACACAATATTCCATACAAAGCACAATCGGAAGATGAAACCGCCGAAACGATAGCAGGATATATTGCCGAAGGCAACATCGTTGCGGTTTATCAGGGAGCGATGGAGTTTGGCCCAAGAGCTCTCGGCTTCCGTTCTATCCTTGCTGATCCGCGAAATAACAATATGAAAGAAAAAATTAATGCCGCGGTCAAATACAGAGAGCCGTTCCGCCCTTTTGCTCCGGTTGTCCTGCAGGAAGATGTTGCCGACTATTTCGACTGTATGGGAGATTCCCCATATATGCTTTTTAACTTTAAAGTTAAAAGAGAGAAACGGTCATTGATACCTGCTGTGACGCATATAGATAACTCTTCGAGAATCCAAACGGTAACTGAATATGATAATAAAATTTTGTATAAAATTCTGTGTGCATTCAAAAAACAGACCGGTTTACCGGTTCTGCTAAACACCTCGTTTAACCTGCGCGGTCATGCTATTGTAAACAAACCTGAGGATGCCTTTGCTACATTCTGTTCAGGGGGTATTGACAAAATGCTGCTTCAGGCTTATATTATTGACAAGACAAATGTATCGAATGAAATCATTGAGCATTTCATATTCGAGAAAAAATTAGACTAAGACATTATCATCTGTGAACGCAAATCGAGTATCGGAAGTTGTATCCGATTCGATATTAGACAAACGTAAACTTTAAATATACCTGCGAGAACCGCCATGTTTCGGAGATTTCGTATATTTACTGAATTAGCTTATTTCATTTCATCTTCAAAGAAATGGTGGTTGGCACCTATTCTCTTTTTCTTGGTTGTCCTCTCACTGTTGGTTGTCTTTACCGAATCGTCAGCATTAGCTCCATTTATCTACTCACTCTTTTAATTGAGCAACAAGTACTGTGCGACAACAACCGCTCTATCTGAAGCTGATTTTTTCATTTCTTATTCTAGTTCTGTTTATAGGACTGACAGAACTTTCTTTGCACATTGCCGACCCTGATCTGTATTACAAAAATCAATTTTTTCCCATAAACAGAGATATCGATTTCCCTGATGTCTATAAAAAAGATGCCAATCTCTTCTGGCGTTTCCGTCCCGACCAGACAATTAACTCAGAATCATTTTCAGACATCACCTATCACATCAACTCCAAAGGGATGCGTGGTGATGAAATTGATAAATCAAAAAAAGGTATCCGCATACTCGCTGTTGGTAACTCCTGTACCTTCGGATGGGGTGTTGAAGATGATTCTATCTGGACAACAAGACTATCAAGGAAGTTACAATCGGAGTTTCCAGCAAAAGATATCGAAATCCTCAACTGTGGGGTCCCCGGGTATTCATCTTATCAGGGTAAAATTTATTTTGAGAAAGAACTTCTAAAGCTCAATCCGGATATAGTAACGATCATGTTCGGATGGAACGACCAATGGACTGCCGGGAAAAATATCTCTGACCATGAACAGGAAAAACCGAATGCAGTTATCCTGAGATTACAGAATATATTTTCGCATCTCAAAATATATCAGCTTGCACGAAAAATTGTACTATCAGCGACCGAAAAACAACAGCAGATATCTCTTGACCAAAAAGGGGGTAAAAAACGAGTTCCCCTTCCTCAATTCGAAGAAAATCTGCGCAGAATCATCAGGTTGTGTAAAGAAAACAATATAGTCCCGATCCTGATGGTTCCCCCGGTTGCCTCATTGGAAAATTATTTCCCCGGACAATACACAATATCTAATTTCCATGAACAACATAAACGGTACCAGGATAAAGTAATTGCAACCGCCCGATATGAAGATATAGACTTTATCGATCACCAACCTGAGTTTGATAAATTTTCAGATTTATTCTCAAATCCGGCTGATGATCCGATTCATTTTAACGCCAAAGGACATGCTGTTTTTTATCAGCCGATAAAAGAGAGAATTAAAGCAATTATTAAGAATCCGGAAAGCTGATCCGCATACCTTTTTGCTCTATCGTAAATAACTGAAAAACAACACCTTATAGCCTTGATTTAATAACTTTGCTTCCCTTAAGGAAAACCGATCTTGTACGATATTAATAGTATGAGATTAAACAAGATAAGTTATAGTATCCTGATTTGCTCCATATTACTTTTAAGCAGTTCATCTGCATTCGGAGCCGGTCT
Source organism: Calditrichota bacterium (assembly GCA_008501655.1). GTDB lineage: Bacteria > Zixibacteria > MSB-5A5 > GN15 > FEB-12 > QQUK01. The sequence goes on along the minus strand of QQUK01000352.1, from coordinate 13,407 downwards.
TTATGGTCAGGTGTTGCGTAAAGCACCTACCGAAACCAAAAAAAAGATACAACGGTATAAAAGCCGGAAAGCAGAAACGGAACAGGTCGCCGGAAATTGTGAATGTAATCCGGGGCTCTTTTCAGTAATCTATTTGACCGGTGAAAATCTCCCCGATATCCGACCGGAGTTAAAAAATCAAAAGATGGCGCAGAAAGATAAAACGTTTGAACCATCAGTGATGGCGGTATCATTAGGAAGTACCGTTGAATTTCCAAATCTTGATCCGTTTTTTCATAATGTCTTTTCCTATTCAAGCACAAAAAAATTTGATCTCGGGCGGTATCCCGAAGGTAAATCAAAAGAAGTGACATTTGACAAACCCGGAATCGTTTCAATCTTTTGTGAGATTCACTACACTATGCGGGCATACGTTCATGTTCTGGAAACCCCGTACTATACCGTCTCAGATAAAGATGGTAATTTTGCACTGCAGAATATTCAGCCGGGGAATTATACACTCCACCTCTGGCAGGAAAATCTTCCGGAGATAACAGAGGAGATTGATATTGTCAATGACTCCACATACATGGAGCTTCGATAATGCAGATTCGGTTAAGTATCACCCAAAGATATGTTATCTTCATTACATTGATTATCACCCTCCTGATGATTGGAGCTATATATATTACATCGAACAGAGTACACAACGGACTGACAGATCTTTTCCGGTCAAGATTAGAACATACCGATATAGTTACCGACACATATATTAAATCATATTACAGCAGTAAACAGGATGAACTCCAGACGGTTCTTTCCTCCCCCCGCCTGTTTGCAGCAATTGAAACCGGTGATAAAAATACTGTCAACGAAGAAATTCCCTATTATCTTGGATTAGCGTCAGCCGATTTTATGATTGTCATTGACAGAAACGATCAGGTACTTTTTGAAACCAATAATTACGGACAGTTTACAGAAGACTTGATACACCTATTTCATAATTCAAGAAACCCGGATAAACAGATTGAATATCTTACAACAGAGAATAATTTATACGAAGTATTTTATACATCAATGGTGACACCCGATGATTACTTCATTGGAACCGTTATCTCAGGTATCAATTATTCCAAAAATCTGATTACAAATTTAAAAGATTTGACCGGTTTTAATATTATCATTCGATATGATAACACAATTGTCGACTATAGTAACTCACCATTGACTTATAAAATGAACAACGAAGCTCTCCTGTTATTTGCAGACAATTCCAAACCTGGATTTATCCATAAAATCGAATACAACGATGAGGAGTTTTTAACTTTAACGCTTCCCTCAAATATGAACCTGACGACAATAACATACTTTGCTTCACTCGATGACCATATCGTCCCTATCCTTAAAGAAAGCCGGACGATGCTGATTATCTTGGCTCTCATCGGCGGTCTGCTTGCAATGGGAATCATAACCTATTTCACAAATCAGTCAATCGGTAAGCAGGTAAACCATCTTGTTGAAGCTGCCGAAAAAATTGCTGCAAATGAACTCGATTTTGTAATCAAACCGACCTCAAATGATGAACTCGGTTATCTCGCTGGTGAATTTGAGCGTATGCGTGCTGAACTTGTTAAAAACAAATCGGAACTTGAACAAATCCATAAAGACCAGCTTGATTCACAAAGGATGGTAACCATAGGACAACTCGCGACTGGAATTATTCATGATTTTAAAAATCCGATGGCGGTTATCAACAGCTCAATGGATATGATTCGATACAAAAATAAAGAAAACGATGGTATCAAAAAATATTGCGATAGTGTCAATGAACAGATCGAACGGATGGTCGTCCTTACCCGCGATATTTTAGAGTATGCCAAAGGTGAAACTAAACTTGATATTCAAACAGTCAACTTGATTGAATATTTCGAAAATCTTCAGTCGTTCCATGCCGGCAGTTTTGAACAGAAAGGGCTCAAATTTGTAATCGACTCTTGCGAACCTCTATTTATTACCATCGATCCGGGAAGATTCCAACGTGTATTTGATAATATTATTAACAATGCCCGCGAGGCTCTTAAACCGGGAGACCGTGTCTCTCTTGGTTATCAGCAGGATGAGGAAAAATTAACTATTTATGTCAAAGATGATGGTCCGGGTATACCGGAACATATTAAAGAGAAACTTTTTGATCCATTTGTAACATCAGGTAAAAAGAACGGAACAGGACTCGGACTTGCAATTGCAAAAAAAGTTGTCGAAGACCATGGTGCTCAGATAGTAGTTCATTCGGATTCTGAAAAAGGAACAATGTTTGAAATTGTACTTCCCTTAAAACTTGTTACCGAAAAAAATCTTCAAACTCTATCGGTATAAAAGGAGAACAAAATGAATTCAATAGGTAAATATATACTATTACTTCTGTTCATATTTACAACGTCACTCTCAGCTCAGGTTGAAGTAAGCGGTTTAACCGATATTGTGTTCAAAGATACCGGTGATGATGATTTTTCAAATGAAACATTTCGAGGCTTTTCAAATTTTCACTCAACAAGAGCAAGACTCTTTTTTGACGGTCAGGCAGCAAACAATACTTATGCATTCGTCCAGGTATTAATCGATAACTATGAATTTTCACTCTATGGTGCTTATCTGAGATTTGAAGAAGTAGGCTCTCCATTTCTGAATCTCCATATAGGCTATATCCCGACGACAATCGGTTCATTTGGACCGAGAACATATAGTAATGAGAATCCTCTTATCGGTGCTCCATTTATTTATAATTATCATACATCTTTTAAACTATCAGATGGACTCAATCAAACAGCTGATGAATTTCTGGCAGGAAAAGAAACCCGCTCCCGTGGTGGCCTACCAATCATTTACGATGCCTGCTGGAATGTCGGGCTTGAAGCATACGGATCATATAAAAAGATTGATTACTCTTTTGCGCTTTTAACCGGCTCCCTCGGAAAACCAACCGTCGAGCAGAAAAAGGATATTCCCCAGTTAACCTCACGTATTGCCTACTACATCTCCCCTAATATTACTCTCGGATTGAACGGCTTTTACGGTCCTTATCTTTTTGAAGGAGCATTCCCGGATTCTTTGCCGACCGGTAAACAACCGGAAGATTATATGAACTACGGATACGGGTATGATTTGTATATCGCATACTACCTTCTTGAAATCTATTCCGAATTTCTTTTTAATGTCTGGGAGCACCCCTATCAGGAAAATCTTGAAATTTATTCCGGCTACTTAGAAGCCGAATACAAATTTTCACCGGGATGGTATGTCGCCGGGCGATACGAAATCCTGGAACCGGGGAAAATCGAAAATTCTTCAGGTGAAAAAGAAAAATGGGACTATGCCGCTAAAAGGTATGAATACGGAATCGGCTATCGCCCGAACCGTTCGACTACTATCAAACTGGTCAATCAGCTTAACCGTTTTTCCGAAAACGAATCACTCAATCATGACAAAATAGCACTGCAGGTTTCGGTGATGTTCAGATAATTACTTTTGGGGATATGCATCCAGGAGAGTAATAAATTTCTCTATATCATCATCGTTGTTATACAGATGCACCGAGACCCGTATCGAACCTTCTCTCGGTACCAGGATAACTTTATTATCAAGCAGATATTTCTGAACATCGCGATAATTCTCACAACTGAAGGTTAGAATTGATGAGCGGTGTTTTTCTTCAAGATTTGAAGTCACCGAATAAAAATCCGAACTCTTAAAATAATCTGCGATTTTATCAATAAGTTTGTAATTATGACTTTGAATGTTTTCTACTCCAAGATTTTCAAAAATATCCAAAGAAGCATTCATCCCTAAAAGATTTAAAACCGCATAGTACCCAAGTTCAAATTTTTGAGCCGATTCAAAATACGGCTGTTCAAACTTAAAAAGGTCAGAGAATTGCATCTCCCAATCAACCCCAAGCCAGCTCATAAACGGTGTCCGAAGTTTCTCCTGCAATTCTTTCTTTATGTAAAAGAACCCACATCCCTGAGGAGAAAGAAGCCATTTCTGACATCCGGAGGCAAAGATATCAATCCCTAATTCATGGACATCAATCGGTTCAACACCGCATCCCTGAATTCCATCAACAACAAAATATATATTATGCTTTTTACAAATATCAGAAATCGCTTTCAGGTCATTTTTATATCCGTTAAAAAACTGCACAAACGAAATTGCAATAACTTTCGTTTTCTCTGTGATTGCGGATTCAATCGTTTCAATAGGGAGAATATTGTTTTCAGATTTTAAATACGTAATCTTTAGACCCCGCTCTTCAGCTGCCGCCTTGAATGTATAAACAAGTGCCGGGAACTCTTTATCAAAAATAAGGACCTCATCACCTTTTTCAAGAGGCAATCCAAAAGCTGCGATATTCAGTCCAAACGACGTATTCATACTGATACCGACTTCATCCCGATTGGCGCCGATTAGATTAGCATATCTTTCTCTTAAAGACTCACGGACCGCAAAGGCATCATGGGAATCATCATAATCAGCCCGCATCCTGATATCTATATTGGCATTGATAGCATCGACAACCGGTCGACAAAAAGGTCCATACGAGGCTGAGTTGAAATAGATGATATTACCGGCATGCGGAAAAAGTTTTCTCGTTTCTACAAATTTATTATTTATATCAGCATTCATTATCATTCTCCTACAAAGTATACAGATACCCGATTATAGCCATAGCTCCGGCTAATTTCAGAAAATAACTTAAAAGTAAAAAAGTCAGGTACGCCATCGGAAACTTTACCCGAACCGAAAAAATCATTACAATAGGAACCGCTCCCATAATAAGTGCAAATACCGATGCTGCCAGTCCCGCCCGCATTCCTTCAAAAGGTAGTACTAAATAAAAAAAGCTGTAACCGACTGAAGGGATAACGATAAAAAACAAAAGCTCCATCAGATAATTCAATGTAAACCAGGCAGCCGTATTCTTTTCAAGTAACTGTTCCGGAATTCCCCGTTCAAGTTTCAGTTTCATTGAGACCCATTCCACTATCAGTGAAATTATAAAAAGATAAGAACCACCGGCGATAAAGCAGTAAAGAAGTAATTTTGTATTTATCAACGTAACCATCCTTTTTCAATATACCAATTATAAGTCTCACGGGAACCATCAGCAAAAGGAATCGAAGATTCAAACCCAAGCTCATCCTTTGCTTTTGCTGTTGATATTTCCCATGAAGCCAAAAGCTCTCCTGCTTTTTCCGGAGTAAGCATCGGTGTTGCATTGACTAATTTAAAAAGAGTTTTGGAAACAAATGCCACCGCTTTAAAAACAACACCCGGTAAAATCAGCGGGAAGCCTTTTTTCCCTACTGCACTCTCAATAAAAGCAATCAATTGCTCCATTGTATATGAATCTTTTTCAGCGATAAAATATATAGACCCGCTTGCTGTCTCTGCTTCAATAGCTTTGACAATACCTTCACAGAGGTCATCGACATGGACAAGCTGCAATTTTCGCTGAATATCTCCAATATATGGTTTGATTCGTTTATGGACTGTCTCAAAAAATGAAAAAATCTCTTTATCACCCGGACCGTATATCCCCGGGGGACGTACCGAAAGAACGTGCAGTTTATCTTTGAATTCAAGGACTGTTTTTTCACCGGCAAGCTTGGAGCATCCGTAAGTTGTAATCGGACGAGGGTCGTCATCCTCGGTTACCGGATTACCGTTTAATGCCGGACCGGCTGCAGCAAGAGATGATATATAAATCAGTTTTTTCAGATTCTGGTTGTGTGCAACGACTGCTTCGCAGAGATTTCGGCTACCGGTTTCATTGACATCATAAAAAGTCGCATCATTTTTTGCCTTCACAATCCCAGCATTATGAATGATGTAATCAACCCCGATAACCATCGTCTCAAGTGATGATTTATCAGTGACATCACCATAGCGAAACTCTATATCAAGCCCTTGAAGTTGCGAGAGGTCGGCATTTTTACGAACTCCGGCGATGACATGGTAGTTTTTTGATAGGAATTTTCGGCATAATCTTGCCCCGACAAATCCGTTGGCACCGGTAATCAGTATTGATCTGTTTCCGTTTTGCATGATTCAAATGTAGTGAAATAAAAAGCGTGTGACAAGGGGAGAAAAAGTAAGAATTTTGTATAAAAATGTGATTTGAGATTTGCTTAAACTGATTGATTATCATATATATAAAAAGGAGAAATTATGGCTGAATTAATGACAATAAAAGAAGCAAGTAAATGGGCAAGTGAATACCTTAAAAAAACTGTCTCGACCTCTAATATTTCTTATTTAGTACAATATGGTCAAATTAAGAAAATCGGTGAGAATGGGAGTACATTTGTAAGTAAAGATGATCTTATAAAATACTATAAGTCATATAATGGAAAACGTGAGATTAATTATAAATCAAAATTTGGCAATGATTTAAATTGGACGCTCTCATTTTCACATCTACGAGAAATTGATACAACAAAACATGTCCATCGATTGCATCCATATAAGGGAAAGTTTATTCCACAACTAGTTGAATACTTTTTGGATGCTAATACAGACCAGTTTAAAAAGAATGTATATTTTAAAAAAGGAAATATAGTATTAGATCCTTTTTGTGGTAGTGGAACTACTTTAGTACAAGCGAATGAATTAGGTATGCATGCAATCGGAGTTGATATATCAGCATTTAACACATTTATCAGTAATATTAAAATAAATAAACATAATTTGACAGCTATATATGATGCTTGCAATATAATTACAAATTCTTTACACAAATTTTTAGCGAATAAGAGAACACTTCAATTTGAAGAAAAATTGTTAGAAGAACTAGCAAAGTTTAACAATAAATTCTTTCCTTCTCCAAACTTTAAATTTCAATTAAGAAATAATGAGATAGATGAAAAACAATTTTCTGAAATCAAAGAGAAGGAATTCCTATCAATTTATTACCACTTAGTAAATGCTTATCAAATCAAATTATTTAATAAAAAAACAGATACATTTTTGAATAAATGGTATTTAAAGCCTGTTCGGGATGAAATAGATTTTGTTTATAATGAAATATTAAAAGTTGAAAATGAAGATACTCAAAAAATACTAAAATTAATTCTTAGCAGAACAATTCGTTCTTGTCGTGCAACTACACATTCTGATCTTGCGACTTTGCTTGACCCAGTAAATGAAACTTATTATTGTTACAAGCATAAAAAAATATGTAAGCCGCTCTTTTCAATATTGAATTGGTGGGACAGATATTCAAAAGATACAATTAAACGATTAGAATATTTTGATAAAAAATGTCGTACTGATGAAACACATCAGATTTGTATCACAGGTGATTCCTCGAGTTTAAATATTCATAAGGAATTGTATAACAAACAAAGAAATTTATATAACCTTATTAAAGATAAAAAAATTAGTGGTATTTTTTCTAGTCCACCTTATGTAGGGTTAATTGATTATCATGAACAACATGCATATGCATACGATTTACTTGGTTTCAACAGACAAGATGAGCTTGAAATTGGTAGATTATCAAATGGGCAAAGTAAATCTGCAAGAGAATCATATGTCGATGGAATATCCGGTGTTCTGATTAATTGTAAACAGTTTTTAAAAAATGATTTTAATATCTTTTTGGTGGCAAATGATAAATATAATTTGTATCCAACAATAGCAGAAAAATCTGGATTACAAATTGTAAATACTTTTAAACGGCCAGTGTTAAATCGAACAGAAAAAGATAAAACAGCATATTCTGAATTCATTTTTCATATGAAAGAAAAATTATGAATAAAAAAATAATAGAATCAGTAACATCTATTATTAATGAAATGATGGACAGAATCTTACAAAAGGTATTATATGAGGATCCCTTTAATCGTGACGAACATAGATCAAAAAAACCTTTGTATGCTGCTTTAGTACCGGATGAGATCTTTAAAGGTAGTCATTTTGAACGTAGGTTTGTAACACCATTTGGAGGTGTGTGGGAAAAATTAGCCGTAGCAACTGCAGAAGGTAGTATGGGAGAGGCACACAAAGGTTATCCTATCACGGGTCAAGTAAGACAAGATAGGTTAAAAAGAATTCAAGAAGTATTAAATAAACTTGAACATAAAGAAAAAGGTAAAGATAGAATAAGACCAAATTGGAAAAATGAGATTAAGTACATTCTTGATGGAAAAGGTGAATTAATACCTACAACAGTTATTTGTGATGTGTATGCGAAAAATTGTGATACTGGGTCAGCATATGCTTTTGAGCTAAAAGCGCCACTTCCAAATTCAGATCAAACAAAAGTAAGTAAAGAGAAAATATTTAAACTTCTTAGCATGGATAGTCCACAAGTTAAAATGGCGTTCTTTGCATTACCTTACAATCCTTATGGTAGAAAGGAAGACTATAATTGGTCATTCCCTAAAAGATGGTTTGATATGATAAATGATCCAGTAGTTCTTATAGGTAATGAGTTTTGGGACTTCATTGGTGGACATGGGACATACAAAATATTCATAGATGAAGTAAATAAACTTGGAAAAAAATATAGAGATCGAATATATCTTGAATATTTAGGCATTGAACCTCCTCAACAAGAAGATTTTAATCTTAGGTAAAACCTCTAAAACACATCCGCTTCAAAACGATACAACTCAGCTTCCCGCTGTTTGTAGCTGTTTTTAGGTAACCCGGCTTTCAAGCAGGTCTGTTCCACAAACTCTAAAACATCCCAATCATATTCAGTCGCAACCTGCGGAAGCAATAAACCCGAATGCATATCATATTTTATCAACAACCCGTCACGACCGATTTTGATATCTTCAATATTATGTACCCGTTTTAATGACGACAGTACCGAAATCTCAAACTCAAGCTGTTCAAATTCTTCCGGTGTAAGCTCCGGGAACCGCGGGTCATCAAAAGCCGCCGCTACAGCCATCTCAGTAACAGCATCAAACAGTGCCTGTTTCGCTTTAATATAACCGATACATCCCCGAAGTTCGTTATTGATTTTCAAAGTTACAAAGACACCGCGATTGACATTAAGATGTTCGATCATCGGCGGAGTATAATCTTTCCCTTTCAGCTTTGCTTCAACAGCATTTTCAGCAATCGTCAGAAGCTGCTGTTTATCGGCATCGGTAAGCTTGAACACTTCTTTCGGTTTTGCGGCCGGTAAACCGAGAGCCCGGTTCATTTTTTTGGCAAGTCGTTTATCTTCAACAATAACTGCAGATAAATATCCGACAACTTCATCAAATTCTCCGGTTACAGCACCTGATGTTGTGTATTCCAAAAACTCGACCCGTTTTCCGCCAAGCCTTTTAGTTGCCGTAATAACCGACGCAATAATTCCACCACCGCATGCTTCAGCTTTTCCCCGTCCCATCTTATCCATCAGTACATCTGCGTCATAACTTTTAACAGCATCACAAACTTCACCATCAAGTCTGTTTGCCTGTTTTTCAGAATGGAAATGGGAAAGGTCTGTAGAAGCTACCAGCAGAGCGTTTGTTCCTTTTAAAGCTGTCGCGAGAACTTCACCAAGGGCATTAACAGAATCCTCCTCCTGATCACCCATTACGATAGCAACCAGTTTAAATTTACCTAAAACGATTTGTAAAAAGGGAAGCTGCAGTTCCAGGGCATGTTCTCCACGGCTTCCACCACCACCATGACCCATATTGGATAAATATACAGATGGAAGTATTGTACCGATTTTTTCAGAAAGATCTTTATCAATCTCAACCATACCAAGCGGGGTTTCATAACCATCACCGTCAAATACAGCAGAGCCTTTGAAAAACACATGATGTGAGGGGGAGATGACAACAACTGTTTCGTAATCTTTTCCTTCAAGCTGTTTATATGCTTTTGCGGCTGTTCTCCCGGAATAGACATACCCGGCATGAGGGACGATAATCCCGTTAATTTCGCCTTCAAGCGGTATTTTTTTGACTTCCGAAAAATATCCGGCGAGAAGTTGGGATAACTCGACAGGAGATTTCGGATACCAGGTACCGGCACAGGCAGCTTTACGAATTTTGTTACTTTCAGTTGTCATAAGAACACTTTCTAAATTTTTGTAAGTGTACGGAGAATTTACAAAAATGTCAATTGTCATAATAACATAAAAAAACCGGACTTGATTAAAAAGTCCGGTTTAAAAATTAACTTACAGCCGTAGGCGGGTCAGCCTTAGCCGGTTGTTTTTCTTTAATCCCTTCGACCATAGCCGCAAGAGATGAGATTATACCGCTTGCTTCATACGGCAGGAAGATTTTATTAGCATCACCTTCAGCAAGTTTTGGAAGCATCTCTAAGTATTTCAGCGTAATCAATTCATTATCAGGTTTCCCTTCATGAATTGCATTAAATACATTTGAAATAGCTTCAGCTTCACCCTGAGCAACCATTACCTGACGGTATTTCTCAGCATCCGCTTTCTTTTTAACCGATTCAGCGTACCCTTCAGCGTCAAGAATCTGGGACTGTTTGTGTCCCTCAGCAACGGTAATCTCAGCCTGTTTCTGACCTTCAGCCTCAAGAATCGCAGCACGTTTATCACGTTCCGCCTTCATCTGACGGCTCATTGCCTCTGTTATATCAATCGGCGGGTCGATTCGCTGGAGTTCAACACGGTTTACTTTGACACCCCATTTATCCGTTGCCATATCGAGTACATCTCTCAGCTGACCGTTGATTTCATCACGGGAAGTCAGACAGGCATCTAAATCAAGTTCACCGATGACATTACGAAGATTCGTCTGTGCCAGTTTAGTCGCAGCCATGATATAGTTGGAAATCTCATATACCGAGCGAAACGGATCAGTTATCTGGGCGTAGACAACACAGTCAACCTCAACTCCGACATTATCGTTTGTAATCACCATCTGAGGCGGCACGTCTAAAACAACCTCGCGCATATCGACTTTCATAACTCTTTCCATCAACGGGATAATCAGATTTAACCCGGGTGTCAGCAACCGATGGTATTTGCCAAGTCGCTCTACCAGACCTCTTTCGTTCGGTCTGATTATTTTAACCGAAGCAAAAAAGAGGATAACGATAAAGACAACAGCAAATCCTAAGAAAATTAATACCGGATTTAATTCCATAATCTATTCCTTTCTCTTATACTTTTTTCTCAACATGAACCCGGGTACCGACAATTTTCAGGATGACAACTTTTTCCTGTTCATCAATATCAGTATCAGCGGTTGCGCGCCAGTTTTCTCCCTCAAGTAAAATCTGTCCACCTAAGTCGACATCGATCTTTTTTGTAACAAGACCGACTTTACCGATGAGAGCATCAACATTTGCTATCTGCGCTGTTTTGCTTTCCATCTTTTTGGCGAATACTCTCGTAACCGGGAGCAATATACCGGAGACAATGATGAATATTCCAATCTGCCAGTAATAGCTTTCAGGAAACATATAAGAATAGATTCCGCTTACTAAAGCAGAAATAGCAAATCCGGCAAAAATCATTGACGGCGTAAAAATCTCAAGTATCAAAAATATGGCAAAAGCAACTAACCAAATCCAAAATATAGCCGGCATACGTTACTCCTTTCTTTCTTTGCATCAGGTAATAATAATACCTTTAATTTTTATCTTTATTCATAAAATTCGTATGTGTAGAATGGAAAAGAAAGTTTTAACTTTTGATTCATTTTTTTAATGAGGATGTTAATATGCCAATTTATAATAAATTTGCATCCGTTTATGATACAATGAACGCCGACCGTCATTCGGTTCAGATGGTTGACTACTGCAAAAAGATATTTAAAAAATTCAAAATCAAACCGAAAACAGGTCTCGATCTCTGTTGTGGTACCGGAACTGCCATAAGTAAACTCAGCGAACTTGGCATCCGGATGTCCGGGCTTGACCAATCAGCACAGATGCTTGCTGTAGCCGCAAAAAAACTCAAAGGAAAAAATGTCACCCTATACCAGAAGGAACTCCCCGGATTCAGACTGCTTGATAAAAATGATTCCAAAAAAAAGGTAACCTTTGATTTAGTGACATCATTTTATGACTCTCTCAATTATATGCTTACCGAATCAAAACTGAAACAAGCCTTTATCTCAACAGCAAAACATCTGAATCATGGTGGATACTTTATCTTCGACATGAACACCCCTACCGCTCTTAAAACTATATGGGATGAACAGACTTATGCCGGTAAAAAAGATGACATGGCTTGGATCTGGGAGAATGAATACAATCCTTCAAAAAAACAGGCAATCTGTAAAGCGACTTTTTTTAAGAAAAAAGGAAATCTCTGGGAAAGATTCGAAGAAGAACATCACGAACAGGGATATGCTAATACGACAATAAAAAAACTGCTTCGTTCTTCAGGGTTTGCGCTTGATGGATTTTATGAATGCCGGACGTTTGATAATCCAACCCGTGAGTCATACCGGGTATGTGCTGTTGCCAGAAAACGATAGTTTAATCAAGTTCCGAAGCCAGCGACATTATATCTTTCACTAAAATCGGTTCGACCGCATAAAACCCCTGTGCATATTTACATCTTGCCTGCATGCCGAATGAGCGTGCCATAGCCGTTAGATGTTCAATATAGTCACGTGATTTTTCAGGATTCAAAAACTGGGAGCGGTGTGCTGATAACGCTTCAATCCACTCATCAAAATGCGGGGTTATATCGACAACAAAATTCGGATATACCTGAGGCGGTAGAAAATAATGAAATATACGGGTTACCAGATGCGGGTCACCATCGATATCAATTTTTTTCAAGGCAGCTAAATTGGCAGCGTTGATAGCAATTATCCCTGATGCAACATGGTCAGGATGTGACTGTCGTCTGCCGTGACCGACGTGAGGATAAGGAGCCAGGAGAATCTTCGGACGGCATGCCCGGATTATTTTAGCAAGCTCAAGACGTTTTTCGTAGCTGTCTTCAAGTTTTGTATCACCCCAATTGAATACTTTGATGACATCGGTTCCCATTACCCGGGCAGCATCTTCAATCTCTTTGGCGCGTATCTCAGCATTCCCTCCGGTACCCATCTCACCTTCGGTAAGGATAACAATACCGGTTTTCATTCCCCGTTTTTTTAAATCTATCAAAACCCCGCCGGAACCGACTTCGACATCATCCGGATGGGCGCCGACTGAAATTAAATCATATTCTTTATATTCGTTCATAGTTTTAAAAAAACCCGGATGATATCATCACCCGGGTTAGAATCTATTTGCTTAGTAGTTAGTTACCAAAACTTTCCGAATGGAATATCAGCATCTCTTTAATTAAGTCAAAAGCATACTGATTGAATTGAGCCGGAAATCCATCATATCCCTGATAGTATGTTTTTGTTATACTGCGGTTATACGGTGCACCTTCAAGAGTGTTGATCCAGGATTCAGTCTGAG